>NZ_JACSOE010000055.1:0-29501 GCF_014349115.1 Alteromonas sp. BZK5
TTAGCATTAGATATGGAAACGCCTAACGCAGTGCATAATAGAAAAGGCCAGCTTCGAGAGCTGGCCTAATAACTGTCAACCTATATTAGGACGACACAATGTACTCTAGTCCAAATTACCTTTTGTGAAGGTGGCACCTTCCTACCGCCTCTTACCACCAGTGCAATAGATGATTCCGTCGCTTCATCTTCAAAATTCCGCCTGTCGTCGATATTAAGGATTTATTACAACTTTAGTATTGTGCGAGCGAATCTTTTTGTGATTTACTCAGCCTTCAAGCACCGCGTGCTTTTCATCTCTAATAATAATAAGTCTGATCAGACAATCTGGCGTTTAGCAGTACCCCAACAACAGAAAGAAGATATTGTATTTCAACGCGTTTTTGATTCACGAAATACAAAACTACACACTTCGAAAAGTAAAATTTAAAAGAATTCAGGAACAACACAATGCAACAGGCAAAATTTAACGCTTCTGCTTTCAAGCTTTCCCTCATTGCTTCTGCAATTGCAGGAATGGCTTTTTCTTCTTCGTCAGTGCTTGCACAGGAGCAAGCTTCTGTTGATGAGCAAGATGTTGAGCAAATCCAAATTGTAGGTTCACGTCGCGTTGGTCGCACCATCAATGACTCCCCTGTACCTATCGACATTATCGATGCTTCATCTATAGAAGCAACGGGGCTCACTGAAACCAACATGATCTTAAACCAGTTACTGCCCAGCTTTAACTTCCCTCAGCCATCTATTACCGATGGCACCGACCACGTACGACCAGCGCAGCTGCGTGGTTTAGCACCAGACCACACGCTGGTATTAGTTAATGGTAAGCGTCGTCATACCTCTGCGCTTCTTAATTTAAATGGTTCGGTGGGGCGTGGCTCTTCAGCGGTAGATTTAAACGCTATCCCGGCTAATGCGATTAAGCGTATTGAGGTGTTGCGTGACGGTGCTGCGGCTCAGTACGGCTCAGACGCCATTGCCGGTGTTATTAATATTGTTTTGAAAGATGCTGCCGAAGGCGGTGAAGTGTCGGCAACGTATGGTGCTAACGTTACAACAATGGACGGTGTGCCTAACCTTGAAGGTGTGAGTGTTGGTGCTGACGGTAATTTAGCATTCGCTGAAGGAAGCGACAGAGACGTAACCGATGGACAAACCTTTACCCTTCGCGGCAACGTAGGCTTCGAATGGGGAGATGACGGCTTTGTTAACGTATCAGGTGAATACCGCGACCGTGGACAGGCGAACCGTTCTGACTACGACCAGCGAGAAAACTATGCGCGAGACGCGGACGGCAACTTAGACCCTCGTGAGCTTACGGTCAACCGCTACAATCACGTTTACGGAAATGGTGAGGTGGAAGATTACGCCTTGTTCATAAACGCGGGCAAAGCCCTTACTGATAGCGTTGAGTTTTATACTACCGCAGGCTACAGCACTCGTGATTCGGTAGGCGGAGGCTTTTACCGTCGAGCTCAAGATTCACGAAACGTAGTTGAAATTTATCCAGACGGATTCCTACCTTCTATTCAAACTGACATAACCGATATGTCGCTGCTTGCTGGTATTAAGGGCTATGGCGATGTGTGGAATTACGACTTGTCCGTAACACATGGTGGTAATGAGCTTGAGTATGGTGTTATCAACACCCTAAACACGTCTTTAGGTCCAACGAGTCAAACTGAGTTTGACGCGGGTACGCTAGAATACAACACCACAATTGTGAATGCTGACGCGTCACGTTTGGTAGATACCGGGTATTTCTACAGCGAAATGAACTTCGCCATGGGCGCAGAATATCGTCATGAGAGCTATGAAATAACTGCAGGTGAAGAAGGGTCTTACATACAAGGTACGTTTGGACCTGGCGGCGTGGTGACTGACCCGGTAGACGGCCCGTTTGGTGCTGCTGGTTCGCAAGTATTCCCAGGCTTTACACCAGAATCTGCAGGTGAAAACAGCCGTCATAACTATAGCTTCTATGTGGATGTAGAAGCTGACGTTGTAGAAAACTGGAACGTAGCAGTGGCAGGGCGCTATGAAGATTATTCTGACTTCGGCAGCACGTTTAACTGGAAAATGTCTCACCGTGTAACCCTGAGTGATGCATTTGCACTTCGAGCGTCAGTATCAACCGGCTTTAGAGCACCATCGCTACAACAGCAATTCTTCACCTCAATCGCGACGGTATTTGTTGATGGCGAGCCAACAGAAACGGGCACATTTGCGCCGTCAAGTGATGTTGCGCAAGCGCTGGGCAGCCCAGGTCTTGATGCAGAAGAATCGAATAACTACAGTGCAGGTTTTACCTACTCGCCAACTGCCGATTTCAACCTGACAGTAGACTTTTACCGCATTGATATTGACGATCGTATCGTGCTGTCTAACAACCTATCAGGTGAGGGTATAGAAGCATTACTTGCGGGTACGGGAGCTAATCAGGCACGATTCTTCTTAAATGCGATAGATTCGCGTACGGAAGGTGTTGATATTGTTTCTACCTATACGCTTAATACGTCAGATTATGGTGCGTTTAACTTTAACGCAGGTGCCAACTTTAACGATAACGAAGTAACAAGTGTTATCGATGCACCTGAGGTTTTGCAAAATGCAGGCTTCGACCAGGCTAACTTGTTCGATGATGTTGAACTACGTCGCTTCGAAACGGCTTCGCCTGACAGCAAACTGAATTTAGGTGTTACGTGGAATTATGACCGCTACACAACAACCTTACGCACTACTCGTTATGGTGAAGTGGAAGACCCATCGTCAGTTGAAGCACGCAATGAAATCATTCCGTCAGAGTGGATCACAGACCTAGACGTTCGCATTGCGTTAACAGAAGGGCTTACCGTTTCTGTTGGTGCTAACAATTTGTTTGATGTGTACCCAGAAACAACCCGTGAACTTGTGGATGATGTAACCACGTTCTCGCGCTTATTCCCGTATTCAGGCTTTTCGCCGTACGGTTTTACAGGCCGTTTTGTTTACGGAAAAGTCTCGTATAGCTTCTAATTAGCACCGGTTCTTGAGTGCTGAAAGCCAGTTGATCAATACGCAACTGGCTTTTTTTGTACCTGTTACTTAGTCATTTTTCTCAAAGGTAACTACACAGCGATGTTCGTTTAAAAGCGCAAAGTCTTCTTTGGGAATAAAGGCGTCGTAATCACGTTGCAGCTTAACTTGTGCCTCTTTTCGAATTTTACTGCGGCGTATAGCCGTTACGAAATTGCGCATTTCATGGTGAGTAGATAACTCTAGCTCAGGGACTGAAACAGGTGTGCCGCTATCATCTTTGGCAACCATGGTAAAAAAGCTGTTGTTGGTATGTTTGACCTCGTTGGTTTTGATATTTTCCGTAGTGACTTTTATCCCTACTACCAAGGATGTGTTTCCGACATAATGAACGGTAGCGTCGAGGTGAAGTAAGTCACCCACTTCAACAGGCTGTAAAAACTCGACGCCATCAACAGTAACGGTTACACAATAGGCCCCTGCGTGTTTACTTGCGCAGGCATAGGCGACTTTATCCATTAACGATAAAATGACACCGCCATGCACCTTACCGCCAAAATTAGCAAAAGACGGCACCATTAATTCAGTCAGTCTTGTTCTTGAAAAAGCGACATTACGTGCAGTCATAAACAACCTTTAACCTTAAGCCCTTGAAAAGCGCCGAATAAGCGTTCATATCAGTATTGGATTAACCCTACCACAAATTTTAAGGAATGGTTTTGTCACAAACGCATTTTTATCAACCAAAAGAGGGTCATGGCTTGGCTCACGATCCGTTTAACGCGATCATCGCACCGCGCCCAATCGGATGGATCTCTACAAAATCAAAAACGGGAGTGTTAAACCTTGCTCCTTACAGTTTTTTCAATGCGTTGAACTATACGCCGCCAATTATCGGCTTTTCAGTAGTAGGCAGTAAGAAAGATTCACTGGTAAACGTACAGGAAACGGGTGAGTTTTGCTGGAATCTTGTATCGGAAGATTTGATTGATGCGATGAACACGACGAGTAAACCTCTGGCACCTGAAGAAAGTGAATTTGACCATGCAGGGCTTCAAACTGTAGAAAGTGAAGTAGTAAGCGTTCCCCGCGTAAAAGCGAGTAAGGTGAGCATGGAATGTAAGCTAACTGATGTGGTACAGCTTAAGACCGCCTCAGGTGAGGAGGTGAATAGCTGGTTTATCATGGGTGAAGTAGTGGGTGTACACATTGATAAGTCACTCATAGAAAACGGCGTTTACAGCACGCTGAAAAGTGCGCCAGTTACCCGTGGTGGCGGACGAGGCGATTATTACACTATTTCCCGAGATAACTTTTTCGAAATGCTAAGACCAGAGTAACGGTCTTTAATAAAACAGTGACAACGCGTCAATATTAACCGGTGACCTAAATGCTAAATATGAACTTTGATGAACGCCTAGCGATCAATACGCAAATGCAAGAGTGGCAAGCGTCACCGTCTTCTACGGTATGGCGGAAGCCTTTAGAGCGTGAAGCAAAAGAGTCTGGTCATACAACTAGCGTCGTGAAGTACGAGCCTGGCGCGAGCTTTAAGCAGCACAGTCATCCTTATGGTGAAGAAATTTTGGTGCTTGAAGGTGTGTTTTCCGATGAACACGGTGATTACCCTGCAGGCACTTACTTGCGCAATCCTCCAGGCAGTAAGCACAGCCCGTTCAGTAAAGAAGGCTGTGTTATTTTAGTGAAGCTGAATCAGTTTGATAAACGCGATTTGGCTGAGGTTAGGGTGAACACTAACACGGCAGAATGGCTGCAAGGGCAGGGCGGTTTACAAGTGATGCCGCTACACAACTTTGAGCATGAACATGTGGCGCTAGTTAAGTGGCCAGTTGGTGAGGTATTTAAGCCTCACAAGCATTTCGGAGGTGAAGAAATTTTTGTGCTATCGGGTACATTTAAAGACGAACATGGTGCATACCCAAAAGGCACATGGTTGCGCAATCCTCATATGAGTCAGCATCATCCTTACGTGGATGAGGAAACAATAATATGGGTGAAGACAGGGCATTTGCCAGTAGCGTTGTAGGCCGCCATTTCATTTGTTGCAGGTAAATCAAAACCAGTGTTTTACTTGCGGTCAATTGCTACAAACGAAAAAGGCTAACCCGAGGTTAGCCTTTCTTTTGTTTAATCTCACTAGGTCAAAGTTAGCCAGGTAACATCTAACTTTAAAACACTAACCTAGTAAAAGCCGGACTTAATCCCAAATACCATCTTCTGACTTACCCTGTATTTCACAGTCGCCCGCTTTGTATTCCATGTTTGCGCCACTGTCTTTTTTCTTAAAGTAGTCTTTGCTGATAGACACAATGGTAGGAGTCATCCACACAATAGCGATGATGTTAATCACCGTCATTAGGCCTAACGCCATGTCGGCCATGGCCCATACCTGAGGTAGGGCTGCCTGTGCGCCCCAGTAAATCATGCCTAAATAACCAATAGTGTAAACTGCACGGCCTATTTTATTATCTAGCTTGAACATATGCAGGTTACTCTCGCCATAGGCATAGTTTGCCACTACAGACGTGAATGCAAATAAGCTGATGGCGGCTGCCACAAAGTCAGTACCGCCTTCGCCTAGGTGACTGCTCATCGCATCTTGGGTTAGGCGTATGCCTTCCATTTGATCAGAGCTTGAACCGCCAGCAAGTAAAATGATGAAGGCAGTAGACGTACATAGCACGAGTGTATCTAAGAAAACGCCTAGCATTTGAATGTAACCCTGTGATACGGGGTGATTAGGGTTTGGCACAGCACTCGCCGCAGCGTGCGGTACAGAGCCGCTGCCCGCTTCGTTTGAATACAGTCCGCGCTGAATACCATTTTTAATGGCCGCACCGAGTGCACCAGCGCCAGCTTCCTGCAAGCCAAATGCTGATTTAACGATATCGAGCAGCATGGCTGGCAGTTCGGAAATATTAATGAAGGTAATAGCCAATGCCACAAGCACGTAGCCAATTCCCATAAAGGGCACCACAAACTCGGCAAAGCGCGCAATGCTTTTAAGGCCTCCCACGACGATTAAGGCTGCTAGTGCAATAATGGCTAGGCCTACATATTCCGTGGGGAATGAGTATGCATTGTTTAATGCATCGGTAATAGTATTGGCTTGAACGGCGCTAAAGACAAAGCCGTAGCCAAAGAACAAACATAGAGAAAATGCGACTGCAAGCCAGGTTTTGTTCAAACCCTGCTTGATGTAATAAGCGGGACCGCCACGGAACTCGCCGTTTTCGTCACGGACTTTATATAGCTGACCTAGTACACTTTCGGCAAAGCCAGTGGCCATACCTAAAAGGGCAATCATCCACATCCAAAAAATAGCGCCAGCACCGCCTAGAGATATAGCAACCGCGACGCCAGCTAAGTTACCCGTGCCTACACGAGCCGATAAGCTGGTACACAAAGCTTGGAATGAACTTATCCCATCCTTAGTAGAAGTGTTACTGCCCTTTAGTAGGCTGAACATATGGCCGAAGTGCCTAAGCTGCACACCGCCAAGTTTAACGGTAAACCAGATACCACATGCAAGCAGCATAATGATAAGTACCTGACCGTCTCCCCAAAGAATATTGTTAACTAATGAAACGAATTCGTTTATCACGCACTTTCCTTCGTTATTGTTTTAATTATTGCTCGGCGTGTAGAAATGAACTGAACATGACAGGTGCGTTGTCAGAACAAACGCTTCGGCTTAAGCAAACTTGTATTTGCTAAACCTTGGAATAAGCCGAGCTATATCGATAAAAACCAATACTAGCACGACAATTAAATGATTGGACAATGAAAACGTACTGAAACTATGACGTTTTATGCTCGCATATAGCAAATTTATTCATTCATGGGGGAGAAGAACACATTTGCAGAACAAAACGGGAGTACAAACAAAAAAACCGCTCAAAAGAGCGGCTTTTTCAAGAATATGGCTGGGGTAACAGGACTCGAACCTATGAATGGCGGGATCAAAACCCGCTGCCTTACCAACTTGGCTATACCCCAATATTGGTGCGGAAGGAGAGACTTGAACTCTCACGCCGTGAAGCACTGGAACCTAAATCCAGCGTGTCTACCAATTCCACCACTTCCGCAATGTAGACTTCCAATTAAGGAATAAGTAAAAGTTGGTGGCTACGGCGAGATTCGAACTTGCGACCCCATCATTATGAGTGATGTGCTCTAACCAACTGAGCTACGTAGCCTAAACTTTTATCTTCAATAAAAAGCCGCTCGATGAGCGGCTTCTCAAGAATTTGGCTGGGGTAACAGGACTCGAACCTATGAATGGCGGGATCAAAACCCGCTGCCTTACCAACTTGGCTATACCCCAAATGGTGCGGAAGGAGAGACTTGAACTCTCACGCCGTGAAGCACTGGAACCTAAATCCAGCGTGTCTACCAATTCCACCACTTCCGCGTAGACGCTAGCTATAATAGTCATTCAAAAAGAATGGCTGGGGTAACAGGACTCGAACCTATGAATGGCGGGATCAAAACCCGCTGCCTTACCAACTTGGCTATACCCCAGTCGTGGTGCGGAAGGAGAGACTTGAACTCTCACGCCGTGAAGCACTGGAACCTAAATCCAGCGTGTCTACCAATTCCACCACTTCCGCGCAGCTAGACTTTCCTAAAAGAGATAAGTGAGAATTGGTGGCTACGGCGAGATTCGAACTTGCGACCCCATCATTATGAGTGATGTGCTCTAACCAACTGAGCTACGTAGCCTTGCTATTCTCTTCCCTCTCAGGAAGTGGCGCGTATTATGCGTATATGACTGGCAACCGTCAACCCCTTTTTTACTAACTTTTTTTAAATGCTCATTAAGTGTGCGCATTAGGGCGAAATACGCGCAAAAAGCCGTGAAATTGAACAACTTGCACGAAATAAGCTAGCTATTTACCACGCTTTGTTACTGGTTTTTGTTTGGTAATAACATACGTCAATAGGGCGCGGGCCATACGTATTGTCATGAAAAAACGGGTTATCTAAGTTTCTTCCTGTGTTTGCCCGTTTTTTGTATTCTTCATGATGCGGTGTTTGCAGAAAATAAGGTGTAGCGTTGTTTGCATGCACAAAAGCCTGCTTAATTTTGCTTTCTTGCGTTATATCATCTAGAACGCCACCTCTGTCCATATTTCCTCGCGGCAACTTTTGAAGCACATCCATACCTTGCAGTACGCGACCAACGACCGACATATTTCTGTCTAAGTGTCGTGGTGCTTGCCCAATCACAATATAAAATTCCGTACTGGCCGTATCTTTCTCGCTATTGCGAGCAAAAGCCACAACACCTGGGCAGTGAAGCCCCCACATTTCTTTACGGCTTTGATCAATGCCTACTGGAAAGCCATCTAAAAAGCCGGTGTTAGGCGCAAACATATCTTTGCTCTCAACTACGTTGACATTGCTATTGAGCGGTTGGGTAAATTCAGCGTTGATTGGCTTAAACAGTGTCGGCGGAAATTTTGAGGCATCGTGAGTATCGTTACTGCCTGCTTGTGCCACAAACCCGTCTACTACACGATAAAATGCTTGTTCGTTATAAAAGCCTGCGTCTATTAAACTTTTAAATCTGGCCACATGTTTCGGCGCAAGGGCAGGGTGAAGCGCAATAACCACATCACCATACGCTGTTTTAAACGTCACAGTATTACTGTGACGTACTTGATACCAACTGGCGGTGTTACTCGCTAATGCTGGTGCCTTTTCAACAGCGTCGCTATTGATTTGTGAATTCACTGGATTAGTTTGAGGTTCACTGGCAAAAGAAAAATTAGCCAGGTTTAACAAGCACAACACTTTAATTGAGGTTCTTAATACTGAAAATCGTTTGGCTCGCTGTGATTTGCTGCAAGGTAAAGTTAAAGGGTGCGATGAGGTAAACTGATTAAAAGTCATTGCAAAGGCCGTTAGTTTTTTTCTAGTTATATCAGGCCTATGTGCGCTTCACAATTATTCGCTAGAAACAAAAAAGCCACCTTGCGGTGGCTTTAGTAAACAGTGCTAATTTCTACAATAGAAATTACACGTTAAAGCGGAAGTGAATAACGTCACCGTCTTTAACAATATAGTCTTTACCTTCTAAACGCCATTTGCCTGCGTCTTTCGCACCTTGCTCGCCATTGAACTCAACGAAGTGCTCGTAGCCTACGATTTCAGCGCGAATAAAGCCTTTTTCGAAGTCGGTGTGAATTTTACCTGCCGCTTGTGGTGCAGTTGAGCCTTCAGGGAAGGTCCACGCACGTACTTCTTTTACGCCTGCAGTAAAATAGGTTTGTAGTGTAAGAAGACTGTAACCCGCACGAATTACGCGGTTAAGACCTGGTTCTTCTAGACCCATGTCTTGCATAAACTCTTCGCGTTCGTCGTCTTCAAGCTCAGCAATATCAGACTCGATTGCCGCGCACACTGCAACTACAGTGGCATTTTCGCCTGCTGCAATTTCTTTAACCTGATCAAGGTACGGGTTGTTTTCAAAACCGTCTTCATTCACGTTTGCAATGTACATGGTTGGCTTAAGGGTAAGCATGTTCATGTAGCTGATTGCCGCAAGCTCTTCTTTAGTCAGCTCAAGTGAACGTAGTAACAAGCCTTCGTCTAGGTGCGGCTTAATCTTCTCAAGCACTTTCATTTCGTACTTGGCATCAGCATCGCCACCTTTTGCGCGCTTAGCAACACGGTGAAGTGCTTTTTCTGTTGTTTCTAGGTCAGCAAGTGCAAGCTCAGTGTTGATAACATCGATATCGTCTTTAGGGCTAACGCGACCTGCAACGTGAACAATGTTCTCATCATCAAAACAGCGTACTACGTGACCAATAGCGTCAGTCTCACGGATGTTAGCAAGGAATTTGTTTCCTAAACCTTCACCTTTAGAAGCACCTTCAACCAAGCCAGCAATATCTACGAATTCCATGGTAGTAGGAATAACGCGCTGAGGTTTTACGATTTCAGCCAACTTGTCCAAACGAAGATCTGGCACAGGAACAACACCTGTGTTTGGCTCGATAGTACAAAACGGGAAGTTTGCCGCTTCAATACCTGCTTTAGTTAATGCATTGAAAAGTGTTGATTTACCTACGTTTGGTAGGCCAACAATACCGCATTTAAAACCCATGGTATGGATCCTTAGTTTGGAAAAGTGATAACTGGCTAGGTTTACCCTTTGTGCGAGTGTAACCTGTTTTGTGCTTGCTTAAGGTCTTCTTTCAGCAAAATTTCTGTACAGCGTACCGCTTCATCGATGGCACTTTCAATGGCTGCTTTTTCTTCTGCTGGTGGTTTTCCAAGAACATGGCCGGTAACGCGGCTTTTATGACCTGGATGACCAATACCTATGCGCAAACGCAAAAAATTCTTGTTGTTACCCATTTTAGCCACAATGTCACGTACGCCATTTTGACTAGAGCTTCCGCCCACTTTGTATTTTGCAACACCTGGGGGTAAATCTAACTCGTCAAACGCTACTAATATTTGTTCTGGTTCTATTCGGTAAAAGTTAGCCAGTGCTGCTACGGCTTGTCCACTTTTATTCATAAAGGTAGTGGGGTAGAGCAAACGGATATCTTTGCCTGCAATGGTAATGCGAGCAGTTTTACCGAAGAATTTGGTTTCTGGTTTTAGCGGGGCGTTGTAGGCGTCGGCTAGTTGGTTGAGAAACCATTCACCGGCATTGTGTCGGGTATTTTCATATTCGGGGCCTGGATTACCCAGACCCACGATAAGGCGGATATCAGCCAAGAGGATTATTCCTCAGAAGCTGCTTCTTCGCCGTCTTCTTCTGCGTCAGCCGCTTTAGGAGCAGGCTTAACAGTTACAACCGCTAGGTCGTGAGCTTCGTCGTTCTTCGCAAGTTCAACTGAAGAAACGCCAGCTGGAAGAGTTAGGTCAGAAAGGTGTAGCGTTTGACCCATTTCAACACCAGCCATGTCTACTTCGATGAACTCAGGAAGGTTCTTAGGTAGACAAGTAACTTCGATTTCAGTTACGTGGTGCTCAGCAATACCGCCAGCTTTAACAGCAGCAGATTTCTCTTCATTTACGAAGTGAAGTGGTACGTTAGTGTGAACGTCTTGACCAGCGATTACACGTTGGAAGTCAATATGTGTGATCTTTGGCTTGAACGGGTGACGTTGCATATCTTTAACTAGAACTTCAACAACTTTACCGTCAAGGTTAATCTCAAGAACGTGAGAATAAAACGCTTCAAAGTCAGCAGAGTTGTTTACTTTGTTATGATCTAGTGTGATAGAAACTGGTGCTTCTTCACCACCGTAGATGATACCAGGAAGCTTATCTTCGCGACGTAGGCGGCGGCTCGCACCTTTCCCTAGGTCTGTACGAACAGAAGCGTCTAGTTTGAAATTTGCTTCAGACATTGTCTGTCTCCAAAAATATAAGTCTAATGATGTGGATTTTTGCGACCAAAACCCACGGTAAAATGATGTGAATTACGTTTAAAAATAACTTTCTATGCGCAATAAAACACCAACCCAAAATTCAAGGGCGGCGAATTCTAACACCACCTACCAAAACATACAATTACAAAGGCAGATAAAATATCCAACTAAGCAAATGCAAGTATTTGCGTTACTCACAATAAAAGAAGCGCACCTTGGCGCGCTTCTATCATATTTATAGAAAAAAGCATTTTGTGAAGACTAACTTGACCGCTAATTATCTTTTTCCCAAGGCTTGATAAGGTCAACAAGCCTTAGGAACATAGCAACTCTTTACACAAGCGTTTACTTCGTCAGCACCACTCTGTAATGGGCTTTACCTTCTCTTAATCGCGCAATAGCCTCATTTACGTCATCAAACTTGAAGGTTTCGGTCACAGGTTCAATATTGTGGTGTGCAGCGAAATCTAGCATGGTTTTAATGGTCGCGGGGCTTCCCACTGGCGAACCTGACACACTTTTCTGCCCACCAATTAAGTTAAACGCACCAATATCTAGAGGTTCAAGCGTGGCGCCTACAAAGTGAAGTCGGCCTTTCGGTGCCAATGTAGATAGGTACAAATTCCAGTCTAGCTTCACATTTACAGTTGAAATAATTAAGTCAAACCGACCGCGCGCTTTTTTAATCTCATCTTCATCACGGCTATTAATCGTATCTGACGCACCTAGCTCTAGCGCTTCCGTCTTTTTAGATTCGCTAGAAGTGAACGCTACTACCTTACATCCCCACGCATTTAAAAACTGCAGGGCAAGATGACCCAGGCCGCCAATACCAACTACACCCACTTCACTCGCTGGGCTAATACCAAACTGGACTAATGGGTTGAAGACGGTAATACCTCCGCAAAAAAGAGGGCCTGCCTTTGTGCTATCGATAGCATCGGGAAGGGGAATAACGGCACGTGCTTGGGCGCGGACTTTATCTGCAAATCCACCGTGACGACCACCTATGGTCATCGTAGCATCGGCACACAGGTTATGATCGCCTTCTTCGCAGGTTCTACAACTATTGCAGTAGCCTGAATGCCAGCCTAAACCGACACGCTGTCCCACCTTAAGTGACGTTACATGTTCACCTATTTGGCTAATTGTGCCGACAACCTCGTGACCAGGCACAAAGGGATATTCTGTCATGCCCCATTCATTATCGAGCATGCTTAGGTCGCTGTGGCAGATACCACAGCTTTCAACGTCTATTTCAACGTCATGTGAGCCAAGCTTACCGGGGTCGTATTGAAACTTTTCTAGTTTTCCACCCGCTTCTTTAGCGGCATATGCATTTATCATCAATAACCGTCCTTTTAAGTGTTGCTACGCAACATTAACGCGTAAGCAAAAATTCTATAATTGCTAGATCGCTAGCTTAATTACCTTTATAAGTAATTTGCTACACGCATAGCTACATTCACGATCATTGTGTTTGCAGGTTATCAATGACTTTACTGGTATCGAGTACTTTAACGCTTGATACTTGAAGTACCGTACCGAATTGCGTAAAGGTCATCATATCAGGTTTAGGCGTACCTTTAACTTCCACAACAAGGCCGTTCTTTTGATAAGTTTCATCTAAACCATGTAGCGTATAGCGATCGCCGTTTTCAGCAATAAAAGCATAAAAACCGCCTTCGAGATCTTTATAAATAATACTGCCCTTCATGGTGACTTCACCTTTTGCATTATCTTCTACGGCTTCAGCCTGAGTAACTGGTTCGGCTACCAGTTCCTTGGGCATAGAACTCTTATCATTAGCTTGAACTGTGGAAGATTTGTCTTTCATTTCAGTTCCTTGTTTCTCAAGATCTGCTTGTTTCACTGAGTCGTCATCTCCAGAGCAGCCCGCTGTATTTAAAAGGGCAGCAATTACTGCAACAAGGCATAGTGTTTTTGTTTTCATTTTATGTCCTTAATATTAGTTTTAACGCACAACAATTCTTAACGTTAAACCTAAAATTGATGAAAAGAAAGTCACATTAACGAGTCGGAAAACGGCAATAAAGTATATTTAAGGCGTAAACGGAATGTGTTTGGCTTGATGTACTGTTCTTATTCTTAAGGCGATGTTCGCTTTCAAAGAAAAAAGAAAGGTAAAAAAAGAGCCGGCGCCACTTACATGGGCCAGCTCTTTTGTAGGAGTAACAATATTTAAATTTTAGTATTCAAACATTGCTGAAATAGACTCTTCGTTGCTGATACGACGAATAGTTTCTGCAAGCATCTCAGATAAAGTAAGCTGTTTTACTTTTCCAATTTGCTTCATCTCTGCACTTAATGGGATAGAGTCGGTAACGATAATTTCGTCAATAACAGACTCTTTAAGATTGTTTGCAGCGTTACCTGAAAAGATAGCGTGAGTTGCGTAAGCATAAACACGACGCGCACCATGTGCTTTAAGTGCTTCAGCTGCTTTTGCAAGCGTACCGCCTGTATCAATCATGTCATCGACAATGATGCAGTCTCTGTCTTTTACGTCACCAATGATGTTCATTACCTGAGCCACGTTCGCTTTAGGGCGACGCTTATCGATAATGGCAAGGTCGGTGTCGTTGAGTAGTTTCGCAGTAGCACGTGCACGTACAACACCGCCAATGTCAGGAGAAACGACTACAGGGTCGGCAAAATCACGTCTTACCATGTCAGCAAGAAGGATAGGAGTACCGAATGCGTTATCCACCGGAACATCAAAGAAACCTTGAATTTGTTCGGCGTGTAGGTCGATAGTAAGTACGCGGTCAACACCAACGTTAGACAGGAAGTCAGCCACTACTTTCGCAGTAATAGGCACCCTAGCTGAACGAACACGACGGTCTTGGCGTGCATAACCAAAGTAAGGAATTACTGCTGTAATACGACCAGCTGATGCGCGACGTAGTGCGTCGATCATCACAATCAGTTCCATAAGGTTATCGTTAGTAGGCGCACACGTAGACTGGATAATAAAAACGTCCGAGCCACGGACGTTTTCATGAATTTCTACGCTGATTTCACCGTCACTGAAACGGCCAACTTTGGCATTTCCAAGTTTGGTGTAGAGGCGATCGGCAACTTTCTGGGCAAGTTCTGGTACGGCATTACCTGCAAAGAGCTTCATATCTGGCACAAGTGGTTCCTCAGTGCGTTGATAAAAGAGGTTTGGCTGGGGTAGCAGGACTCGAACCTACGAATGGCGGGATCAAAACCCGCTGCCTTACCAACTTGGCTATACCCCAATTTTTAAGTTCTTGTCCGATGTGGCGTACACGCTATCTTTGTTGTTCTAATTTGTCTAATAGTGGTGAGCGATTCACACCTTTTGCGACAAAACTCTGCCAAGCTTCAGGCATTTGAGCCCTAACTTGTTCGGCTAAAGTGTAGTCAGAAAAAGTGGCAAACACGCATGCACCTGTGCCCGTCATTCGCGACGGTGCGTAGTGTACCAACCACTGTAATAATTTTGCAACTTCAGGATAGCGATTCGCGACTAATTGCTGACAATCATTCCAAGTTTTTTCAAATTTATAGTCTTCCCAACGTATCGCTGGTGTATTTCTGGGCAAATCGGGCGAGGTGAACACTTCGGCTGTGCTGACATGAACATTTGGGTTCACTACAAGAAAATACTGTTCTTTTTGGGGAGCTGGCGTTATGTCTTCTCCAACGCCTCCTGCAAATGCCGTTAGACCTCGCACAAAAATAGGTACGTCAGCGCCTAAAGCTAGCCCGAGCTCAGCCAGTTCATCTTCACTTAGCCCTGTGTTCCAAAGGTGATTAAGCGCCACTAACGTGGTTGCTGCATTCGATGATCCCCCGCCAATGCCGCCACCCATAGGAAGGCGCTTGTCTACCGAAATAACGGCACCTTTATTACATTTTGTTTTTGTTGCCAGCAGTCGCGCTGCTTTTACAATTAAATTGTCATCGTCTGGAACCCCATCCAGTGGGGTTTCCATGCGTATGGTTGTGTCGTCTGTACTTATGTCAAAGGAGAGTGCATCGCCGTAATCCAGCATTTGAAACAGACTTTGAAGCTGGTGATAGCCGTTGTCGTAGCGGCCAAGTATATGCAAGAAAAGGTTCAGTTTAGCGGGCGAAGGCCACCAATCTTTATGTTCTGAAACAGATGAGTTCACTACAGAGTCCACTGATAAATTTTAATTTTAAGCTGAGTATTAGGCATGTCCGGCGTTTCATTCTGGGTAAGTGTTATGCTGTGAGGCAACCATACAGATGTGCCATCATCTAGCTCAACACTACCGTAATTACCGTAAGCAACTTGCCAATTGCGGCAACCTTGGCAATAGCTTTCAAGGGTATTAACCAATCCTTTTTCAGTTAGGGTAAATTTATCACCGTCTAGCGGTAAGCCTTTTACCCAAGACAATAGTGATTCCACCGGAATGGCCATTCCCGTTATCTGGTAAATAAGTGGTTCTGGTAGAGCATCTACATACGTTTCGCCGTCAGCCTCTAATACCGACTGCTGCTGGGTAACGTTAAGGTTAACCAGACTTACCCCTAGAAAATTGGTTAATCGAAAATCAAAATCACCGGAATCATTTTTCCAGACTAAATTAAGGCTGGCCGCTTCCTTTCCTTGGCGAAATGCAATTTTTCCGCGCATTTGCCACTGATGTACTTCAGCAACTTTTTCAAGTTGGGCCGTGAGGTTTACCGCGTTTTCTGGGCCTTTGGGAGCGGTTGTGCATGCGCTCAGTACGAAGCAGAGAAACAACAGTAGGGAAATAAAGCGAATCATTAAGGCGCGTTACCTGTATAAAAATAAAACACATTTAATTGTGACATTATGGGAACACAGTTTCACCAACACTTTCAATCATTTTGGGTTTTTCGTACAATGCCGCTCCGACGTTGCCAGCACAGATTTTAATGACTTTACTCGCCCTCGGTATTAACCACAAAACAGCACCAGTAGCACTTCGCGAAAAAGTGGCCTTTACACCAGATTCTCTGGTGGAAGCGCTTGCGAGTTTAAAAAAGCTGGAAGGCGTAGATGAGTCTGTCATTGTATCGACCTGTAACCGCACTGAGCTATACGTTAATACTCAAGACGACACCGGCCAAAAGCTTCTACAATGGTTAAGTGACTTCCATCACTTGGATGTAGAAGAGATTGCCAATAACAGCTATGTGCTCGCGCAGGATGAAGCGGTAAAGCACATTATGCGTGTAGCCAGCGGACTTGATTCACTGATTTTGGGAGAACCTCAAATCTTAGGTCAGGTGAAGCAGGCGTTTGGTGATGCAAAACACTCAGGTATGGTGAGCAGCGAATTTGATAAGCTGTTTCAACATACGTTTTCGGTGGCGAAGCGAGTTCGCAGTGAAACAGATATAGGTGCAAACGCGGTAAGCGTGGCTTATGCAGCCGTTCAGTTGGCCAAGCATATATTCGCTGAACTACCAAAACGTTCAGTGTTATTAGTAGGAGCTGGCGAAACCATTGAACTTGTGGCTCAGCATTTGAAAGAGCAAGGCGTGAGCTGTTTGGCGGTGGCGAATAGAACCGTAGCGCGAGCAGAAGCCTTAGCCGAAACACTAGATGCGAGTGTGTTTACCTTATCGCAAGTGCCAGAGCACTTAAAAGACTTCGATATCGTGATAAGCTCTACCGCAAGCCAACTGCCTTTAATAGGCAAGGGAATGGTTGAGAAAGCCCTTAAGCAGCGCAAAAACATGCCGATGTTTTTGGTTGACCTTGCAGTACCACGAGATATCGAATCAGAGGTTAACGAGCTAGGCGATGCCTATCTTTATACCGTTGATGATTTGCAGCATATTGTTCAGAAGAATTTAGAAAACCGCGAGCAAGCAGCAAAAGAAGCCGAAAAGCTCATCGACAAACAAGCTGGCGACTACATGACGTGGAAGCAGTCGCAGCAATCGATAGATTTAGTAAGACAGTATCGCCAAAAAGGCATGGCACAGCGTGACGATATTGTGGAAAAAGCCAAAGCGCAATTAGCGGAAGGTAAAAATGCCGAAACGGTATTAGAAGAAATGGCGTATAAATTAACCAATACGCTATTGCACCCAACAACTTTAGCGTTACGCGAGGCTGCCATGCACGATGACCCGGCATTGAGCCGATGGATGGGACAGGCATTAGATTTATCTGACTTTTCGTCAGACGATAATAAATAAGGTAATAAAAAGCATATGAAAGAGTCGGTAGTTAGGAAACTCGAACACTTAGTCGAGCGTTTCGAAGAAGTTCAGGCGTTGTTAGGCGACCCTGGAGTTATCGGCGATCAAGATAAGTTTCGCAACTTGTCAAAAGAGTTTAGTCAGCTAGAAGATGTAGTGGCAGGCTTTAATGCTTATCAGCAAGCACAAGAAAACTTGGCTTCAGCGCAGGAAATGTTGAATGAAGACGACGCCGAAATGCGCGAGATGGCGCAGGAAGAGATGAAAGATGCCAAGGCGGAAATTGAACGCCTTGAAACTGAACTTCAGGTACTACTCCTGCCAAAAGATCCTAACGATGATAACAACTGTTTCTTGGAAATTCGCGCTGGTGCGGGTGGTGACGAAGCGGCAATATTTGCAGGTGACTTGTTCCGCATGTACAGCCGTTATGCCGAAAGTCGTGGCTGGCGTGTAGAGTTGGTTAACGCAAATGAAGGTGAGCACGGCGGTTATAAAGAAGTCATTGCGAATGTTAGCGGCGATGGCGTGTACGGCGTATTGAAATTCGAGTCGGGCGGTCACCGCGTACAGCGTGTACCAGAAACTGAATCACAAGGCCGTATCCATACCTCGGCATGTACCGTGGCGGTATTACCAGAAATTCCAGAGTCGCAGGCAATTGAAATTAATCCTGCAGAGCTTCGCATTGATACCTTCCGTGCATCAGGTGCGGGTGGTCAGCACGTTAACAAAACCGACTCGGCTATTCGTATTACTCACTTGCCAACAGGCTTGGTAGTGGAATGTCAGGACGAGCGTTCACAGCACAAAAACCGTGCGAAAGCGATGTCGGTACTTCAAGCGCGGTTAAATCAGATTGAAGAAGAAAAGCGTGCAGCAGAAGAGGCTTCTACCCGTAAGAGCCTAGTCGGTAGCGGCGACCGCTCTGAGCGAATTCGTACTTATAACTTTCCGCAGGGGCGTGTAACCGACCACCGTATCAACTTGACTATTTATCGTTTAGACGAAGTGGTGGAAGGTGACCTTAAGCAGCTTATAGACCCAATTTTGCAAGAGCATCAGGCCGATCTGCTGGCCTCTCTTTCTGACGAATAACGCTGTCTTGTTACACAAACTGTTTATAGAAAAACAATGCGCATAGACAATGCCTTAGCATGGGCTGCTGAGCAACTAGAGGGTGGGGAGTCACCCTCTGTTGATGCCAAAGTCATGTTGGCGAACATTCTAGGTAAGTCACAAACTTACCTGTTCACATGGCCTGATAAAACCTTGGATGCCGCCCAGAAAGCCCAATTTGAAGTGGATGTGGCCAAGCGTAAACGGGGTGAGCCCGTGGCGTATATTATCGGTAAGCGTGATTTCTGGACCCTGTCACTGTTTACCTCGCCAGATACATTAATTCCGCGACCGGATACTGAAGTCTTGGTTGAGCAGGTACTTAATTGGGTAAATCAACAATCCTCTGCATCCCTATCAATCTGTGATTTGGGAACAGGCACTGGCACCATTGCGTTGGCATTAGCGAGCGAACTGCCAGAAGCATCCGTTACTGGCGTAGACTTTCAAGCGGGGGCGGTGAACCTTGCTACCCGTAATGCCCAAGCTAATAGCATAGTCAATGCGCATTTTGTTCAAAGTGATTGGTTTAGTGCGCTGGCAGGTCAAACCTTCGACATTATCGTTTCAAACCCACCTTATATAGAAGAATCTAGTCCATACCTTAATGAGGGCGACGTGCGTTTTGAGCCCAAAACAGCATTAACCTCGGGCAGTGATGGTCTAGACGACATCAAACACATCATTAATAGCGCGCCGCAATATCTCAATAAAGGTGCCTTACTTGCATTCGAACACGGCTTTGACCAAGGGGCTGCGGTTAACGCTTTGCTCGCAGATGCGGGATTTGTAGACGTCAAAACTATTAAAGACTACGGCGACAATGACCGTGTAACGCTAGGACAGTGGCAGTAGTTTTCAACTTCCAAAGAAATTATCTTTCCTGTAGTTATCAAAATTTAATTGCAAACTTGCTAATATTTTGTTTTACATTAGTATCTATTAAGCGGTTGTAAGACCTCAAAAAGCACTAAGTTAAACAATCTCTTACACTACAGGACGTACCAGATGAATGATGACTTTCTTTTCGCAGAAGATGACGATGAAAATGAAGTAGATGATCTGGGTAGCTGGAAAGTACTCATTGTTGATGATGAACCCGAAGTACACGCCGTTACCAAGCTGGCGCTAAATGACTTTAGTTTAAACGGCAAAACCCTTGAGTTTGTTAGTGCCTATAGCGGAGAGGAAGCGAAGGCCATTTTCAAAACCCATGATGATATCGCCGTTGTGTTACTTGATGTTGTTATGGAGACTGATGACGCCGGTCTTAAAGTGGCGGAGTATGTTCGTAACGAATTAGACAATCATTTCACGCGTATTATTTTGCGTACTGGACAACCTGGCCAAGCCCCTGAAAAAGATGTCATCATTAATTACGACATCAACGACTACAAGTCGAAAACCGAACTGACCGCGCAAAAACTCTTTACTGTTATCATTGCAGCGCTCCGCTCATATCGAGATATTATCGTTATCGAAGAAAATAGACGCGGCCTTGAAAAAATTATAGATGCGTCTGTGGATTTATTTTCCTCCCGTTCCCTCGAAAAGTTCATGCAGGGTATTATTCAACAGCTCGCATCTATTTTGGGCTGTTCAAAGGATGCTGCCTACATTACCACTGCGGTGGCAACCACATCGCGTACTATCAACACCAGCAACAACAAACTGGGTGACGACGAACTATATGTTTTTGCTGGCAACGGTGAGTACGCCAGTAAGGAAGGGGTGCCTTTAAAAGACGCCATTAGCGCACAAGAATATGCCCTGTGCGCAAGAGCCATGCGCGATAAGCAAATTGTTTATGCAGAAGATCACGTTGTGGCTTATTGCAACAGTAAAAGTCACAATGGTGCACTCTTGTACTTGTCAGGATTACCGAGACGAATAGGGGAAAGTGATCGTCATCTGGTAAAACGCTTTTCAGACAGTGTTCAGCTTGCTTTTGACAATGTACTTAAAACCGTTGATGTTGAAGCGACGCAGAAAGAAATAATTGAGCGTTTAGGTCGAGCGTTAGAGCATGAGTCAAATGCATCAAATAATCTCACAAGAATGGTTGAAATGGCGCAACTGTTGGCAGAAAAGGTTGGGCTGAACGAGCAAGACATCCACGCATTACGCCTTGCCGTGCCACTCCATGATATTGGGACGTCTATAGTGCCTAAATCTATTTTGCACAAAACGACGCCGTTAACCGAAGAGGAAGTATTTAAAATACGTCAGCATGCTGAATTTGGTTACCAGATTTTGCGAGATTCAAGCCGGCCCACTATCCAACTTGCAGCAATGTTAGCAAAGCAGCATCACGAACGCTGGGATGGAAAGGGATATCCAGACGGGCTTAAAGGCGAAGAAATTGATATAAAAAGCCGTATTGCCACGTTAGTTGATGTGTTTGATGCACTGTTAAACGCAAGGCCGTATAAGCCAGCGTGGACAATTGATAAGGTTGAAGCCGTATTGAAAGAGGAAAGTGGCAAGCACTTCGACCCTGATTTAGTTCAGTGTATGCTAAATGACCTTCCGGCCTTTATGGCAATTCAAGCTCAATTCCCTGACGCATAATGATTTATTTCTCCGTTATTTACGTACTGTAATACGTTACAATAACAGCCTCTAAACAGGCGCCATAATTAAAACGAAGGCAGGTGCTACATGCACCTGTTTTTTTGAGTCTGCTACTCGTATTCTGAGTCTGTTGAATTTTGCATTGCTGTAAAACTAATTCGGCTCAATTAACACCTGTGTTAAAGTAACCAGAAGCAGCCTTACTATCTAATAAGAACAGGAACACATTATGTACATGATGGCTAAACACCTTCACATGACCGCCGTTGGCTTGAGCATATTATTTTTTGTCTTTCGCTTTATATGGAGTCAATTCGACGCTACAGCACTTAGCAAAAAATGGGTTAAAATTCTCCCTCATATCATTGATACCGTGCTATTAGCCAGCGCAATTTGGCTATGCATTATTTTGTCTCAATATCCTTTAGTTAATGCATGGCTCACATTTAAAGTTGTGGGCGTGGTGCTGTACATAGTGTTTGGATTGTTTGCATTGAAAAAAGCCAAAACAGCGTTAGGCAAATGGAGCTTTTTCGTAGCAGCGCTTGTTGTGCTTATGGCAACGGCTATGGTTGCTGTAACCAAACAACCTCTTTTTTAAGATTTAATTGGAAATAGATAATGTCTGAATCTCAACAGATTATTAATGTAGGTAACGTAGACGTTGCCAACCACTTGCCGTTTGTTCTGTTCGGTGGAATGAACGTACTTGAGTCTCGCGATCTCGCTATGCGTATTGCAGAACACTATGTTGAAGTAACGCAAAAGCTCAATATCCCGTACGTTTTTAAAGCCTCGTTTGATAAAGCGAACCGTTCATCTGTGACTTCTTACCGTGGGCCTGGCATGGAAGAAGGGTTGCGTATTTTTGAAGAAATTAAGTCGACCTTTAACGTTCCGCTTATCACTGATGTGCACGAACCGCACCAAGCAGCTCCCGTAGCTGAAGTGGTGGATGTTATTCAACTGCCTGCTTTCTTGGCGCGCCAAACCGACCTTGTGGTTGCAATGGCAAAAACCGGTAGCGTTATCAATGTGAAAAAGCCTCAATTCTTAGCACCGCATGAAATGCGTCACATCATAGGAAAACTAGGCGAAGCGGGGAACGATAAGGTTATTCTTTGTGAGCGTGGTAGCTGCTTTGGATATAACAATTTAGTTGTGGATATGCTTGGCATGGACGCAATGAAAGAATATGCCCCAGTAATATTTGATGCGACTCACGCACTTCAAATGCCGGGTGGCCGTGCGACGTCTGCAGATGGTCGTAGAGCGCAAGCTGCACAGTTGGCCAGAAGCGGTATGGCATTGGGTTTGGCAGGGCTATTTATTGAAGCGCATCCTAACCCTGATGAAGCACTATGTGATGGGCCTTGCGCACTGCCGTTGGCAAAATTAGAGCCTTACTTGCAGCAGATGAAAGCACTAGATGAATTGGTGAAAGGTTTTGACGCGTTAGATACAAGTAATACCTAAGCTAGTATTTGATGGCGTATGCCGGTGCAAGCACCGGCATGCGTATCAGGTGTGTGAGTTGCTTATTCCGCTTCAGAAACGTTTACGCGCTCTTCACCTTTTGTCATTGCTAATAAGTTCTTGTGAAGCTGAACTTGCGTCTCTTCAGCTAAAATCGCTTTAGACTGCTTTTTCACAACAATGTGCGCATCGTTTTCTGGCAGTACTTCGGCCATTTTTACGCTGGTCATTGCTGTGTTGATTAACGATTGTAGATTGATCTTTTCTGGTTGTGCGTTAGCATTTGCAGCAGCGCTTACAAAAGCCATTACAGAAACACTAGCTAAAAGTAATTTTTTCATTTTCACACCTAATAAAAATAATTAAATAATTGTTGATGAATGTTAAAATGTTTAACAAATGTTCATCATAAAATGCTGAAATTAAATGTTCTTTTTTAATTTCGGGTAAATTATAGTCAGTGGGTGGTGAAAAATAAAACGAGTAAAAGTATGGGTTGTCATTAGAAAAACTAATGAATTTGTCATGCTTCGGTCACACTGGATTAAAAACGATATATGCATCGACGTTTACCCCCTCTCAACGCCTTGAAATCGTTTGAAGCGGCTGCTCGCCATTTGAGCTTTACTAAGGCTGCCGATGAGCTGTTTGTTACGCAAGCTGCCGTTAGCCACCAGATAAAAGCGCTTGAAGATTTCTTATCGATGAAGCTATTTCTTCGAAGAAATAGAACCCTGCTTCTAACCGAAGAAGGTCAAGCTTATTTTCTTGAGCTAAAAGATATCTTCAAAAACTTACAAGATGCGACAGAAAGGCTACTTGCGAAGGGCAGTAAAGGTGCTATCACGGTAGCGATGCCGCCCAGCTTTGCGAGCCAATGGCTGGTACCCCGTATTCATAAGTTTAGTTTGGCGCATCCAGACATCGACGTACGCATCAAGGCAGTTGATTTCGATGAAGGCTTCTTAGAAGACGATGTAGACGTTGCGATATATTACGGTAAAGGTCGTTGGGCTGGTCTTCAAGCCGACCAGCTACATCGAGAGTTTCTAACTCCGCTTTGCTCTCCAATGCTTTTTCAAGGCCCCAAACCTTTATCCAGCCTGTCTGACTTACGGCACCACGTGTTGCTTCACGACTTAAGCCGTACTGCATGGAAAAATTGGTTGAAGCATGTAGGTGTGGTTGGCGTAAACGTTAACCAAGGACCGGTTTTCAGTCACTCCATGCTAGTTTTGCAAGCCGCTGCACTCGGTCAAGGCATTGCGTTGGGTAACACGGTACTTGCAAGGCCGGAAATTGAAGCGGGAAGGCTAGTTATGCCGTTTGAAGAACGAGTGGAGAGTCGCGATGCGTTTTATCTCGTGTGTGAGGAATCACAGGCTGAACTCGGTAAGATTGCGGCATTTAGAGACTGGATCTTAGCGCTGGTCGAAGCTGAACAAGAGGACTTGTTGTAATATGACTAAGTTGAACACCATTGCTGAACAGCCTAGTTTTGACATTGAATTGCATGAAGCCGATAAGCCCTTAGCGTGTTTGATACTAGGCCATGGAGCCGGCGCCGGTAAGGAACATGAGTTCATGCAAGACATTGCGAAGGAACTTGTTGCTAGAGGTATATCAACCGTTCTTTTTAACTTTCCCTATATGCAAACCATAAAAGCTACCGGTAAGCGTAGGCCTCCCGATAAAGCCGATAAACTTATGTCACATTTTACTGCGGTGATTGAAACCTGCAGCAAAGATAACAAAGCCTTGCATAACTTGCCTGTGTTCATCGGTGGAAAGTCGATGGGCGGGCGTATGGCGACCATGGTGTACGAAGCGGTGAGCAATGTAAAAGGCGCGATAGCGCTGGGCTATCCGTTTCACCCTCCTGGTAAGCCAGAAAAAACACGCACCGACCATCTGCAAACGGCGTCTAAACCTTTACTTATTATTCAGGGTGAACGAGACACCTTTGGTACAAAGAGCGAAGTAGAGGATTACAAAAAGCGCAGCGTATTATCTACAGACATTGAATGCGCCTATTTAGACGACGGCGATCACAGTTTTAAGCCTCGCAAAGCAAGTGGCAAAACGCAGGAAGAACATATTGTTACCGCTGCCACGCTTACCGCTTCTTTTATTGAAGCCCATTTAAATAATTAATGGTCAATTAGAAATCAGAGCGAAAGACTAATTTAATGAAAACTGAAAAACTTAGGTTTGCCACCGTTGCTAAACCTTATCTTATTACTGGCGCATTGCTAGCGGGCCTTTCTGTCGTGCTAGGTGCGTTTGGCGCACATGGTTTAAAAAGCGTCTTAACTGCACAGCAGCTCAACACGTTTGAAATTGGCGTGCGTTATCAAATGTATCACGCATTAGCCTTGCTTATTTTGCCTGCGCTGTCAGGCGTTGTCTCATCGACGTGGGCAAATCGGGTAGCGTTTTGTTTCGTTACCGGAACTGTGTTGTTTAGTGGAAGTTTATACGCGCTAGGAATAAGCAGCATAAAATGGTTTGGCCCGATAACCCCTTTGGGTGGCATGTTCTTTATTATTGGATGGGTGTTGTTAGTGATTGGACTGATAAAAGGTCATGATTTAAACAAGCAACAAAAAGAAGAGCAGAACAAAACTCACCACATGCCGGGGGCAGGTAATGCCTAACACCAGTATTTTAGGTTATTGCCGACCTGGTTATGAAAACGATACGGCTAACGAGCTTACCTCTCGTTACGGTGAAGCCCAGTGTTATGGCTACCCAGTATCTAAGAAGAACAGTGGCTTTGTACTTTATCATTTATATGATGGCTCGCAGCTAGAACAAACCATTACCCAGTTTGCTGTTCACGACAGTATCTTCCCTCGTCAACTGGTGGCTGTTTTTGCCACGCTAAACGATATAGAGAAACTGGACAGGGTAGGGCAAGTGCTCGAGGCTTTGAAAGAGGTAGAAAAACCATTTCAAATTTTTGGCGCCATAGACGTCGAATACCCAGATACAGAAGAAGGTAAAACCCTCGCAAAGTTCTGCCGAAAGTTTACTGTTCCTCTTCGCCAAGCCCTAAGAAAAGCGGGATGGCTCACCGCAAAGGAAAATTTAGGTAAACCAAAGCTACATATTTTCTTTGAGTCATTTGAGATTTGCCATATTGGCTATACATTACCCAGTCATGCTAGTGGCGATCACTTGGGTATTTGCCGGTTAAAGTTCCCAAGTGATGCGCCGAGCCGCTCGACGCTTAAACTTGAAGATGCCTTAGTGAATATGCTGAGCGACAAACAGCAGGCTAAGGTACTTCGAAGCGGTGGACGTGCCGTGGACCTAGGTGCATGCCCGGGTGGTTGGACATATCAGCTGGTGAAGCGCGGAATGTATGTTGAAGCTATCGACAATGGACTTGTAGCCGATAGTTTAATGAGCACGGGCTTGGTTGAACATCACGCGGCAGACGGGTTTACCTATCGACCACAATTTGGTCGTGTAGATTTGCTGGTATGTGATATGATAGAGCAACCCGATAGGGTAGCTAAATTGATGGGTGATTGGTTAGTTAAGCACTGGGCAACGCACGCAATATTCAATTTAAAGTTACCTATGAAACAACGTTATGAAACTGTAGTTGAAGCCATGACGTTGCTAAGAGGCCGATTAAATGCCTTGGAAGATGCATTTGCGGTGAAGGTGAGGCATCTCTACCACGACAGAGATGAAGTTACAGTAACAATTGTTCGCACTTCAAAAGATGAGGTGTGATTTTGTTATTTTTCAAAAAAGTGTCATTAATTAATAAGTTATTGATACTTAAAGAAAAGAATTAATGGTGGCGCGGATTTTGGCAAACGAATTTAAGGTTTATGCTAAAAAAGGTGTAAATCTGGTATAGAAATCCTTTATAATCCGGCCGTTTTTTTACACTGAACCAATGAAAGTGAACTAATGTCAGAACTATCTCATTACAGAAACATTGGTATTTTCGCCCACGTAGACGCGGGTAAAACTACCACAACAGAACGTATCTTGAAGCTTACCGGCCGTATTCACAAAATCGGTGACACTCACGATGGCTCAACTACAACTGACTTCATGGAGCAGGAAGCTGAGCGTGGTATTACCATCCAGTCAGCCGCAACAACCTGTTTCTGGAAAGATCATCGTATGAACATCATCGATACTCCGGGACACGTTGACTTTACAGTTGAAGTATATCGTTCACTGAAAGTGCTTGACGGCGGTATTGGTGTATTTTGTGGTTCTGGCGGTGTTGAGCCTCAGTCAGAAACTAACTGGCGCTATGCTAACGAATCTGGCGTTGCCCGCTGTATTTTCGTTAACAAGCTAGATCGTATGGGTGCAGACTTTTACCGTGTTGTAGGTCAAGTTAAGAAAGTACTTGCTGCTAACCCACTAGTAATGACGCTTCCAATCGGTATCGAAGACGAGTTTAAAGGTGTTGTTAACCTTCTAGATATGAAAGCGTACATCTGGGACGATTCAGGTCTTCCTGAAAACTACGAAGTTGTAGATATCCCTGCAGATATGGTTGATAAGGCTAACGAGTACCGTGAGCAACTAATCGAAACTGCTGTTGAGCAAGACGACGATCTAATGATGGCTTACATGGATGGCGAAGAGCCGTCTTTAGAAGACATCAAGCGCTGTATCCGTAAAGGTACTCGTGACCTAGCGTTCTTCCCAACCTACTGTGGCTCTGCATACAAGAACAAAGGTATTCAGCTTGTTCTAGACGCGGTTGTAGACTTCCTACCTTCTCCAACAGAAGTAGATCCACAAGATCTAACTGACGAAGAAACGGGCGAGCCTACTGGTGAAGTTGCAACAGTATCTGTTGACGAGCCGTTCCGTGCACTTGCGTTCAAAATCATGGACGACCGTTTCGGTGCCCTTACGTTTATCCGTATCTACTCTGGTAAGCTAAACAAAGGCGACACTATTCTTAACAGCGCAACGGGTAAAACTGAGCGTATCGGCCGTATGGTTGAGATGCACGCTGACGAACGTACTGAACTTACTTCAGCACAAGCGGGTGACATCCTAGCAGTTGTTGGTATGAAGAACGTTCAAACTGGTCACACATTATGTGATCCGAAGCACCCTTGTACACTAGAGCCAATGATCTTCCCTGAGCCAGTAATCTCGATTGCTGTTAAGCCAAAAGACAAAGGCGCTAACGAAAAGATGTCTATCGCTATTGGTAAACTAGTAGCAGAAGACCCATCTTTCCAAGTTGAAACTGACGAAGATTCTGGCGAAACCATCCTTAAAGGTATGGGTGAGCTTCACCTAGATATCAAAGTAGACATCTTGAAGCGTACTTACGGCGTTGAGCTAGAAGTTGGTCAGCCTCAGGTTGCTTACCGTGAAACTATCACACAAGCAGTTGAAGACAGCTACACGCACAAGAAGCAGTCTGGTGGTTCTGGTCAATTCGGTAAGATTGATTACCGCATCCGTCCGGGCGAAACTAACTCTGGCTTCAAGTTCACATCTACTGTTGTGGGCGGTAACGTTCCTAAAGAATTCTTCCCTGCAATCGAAAAAGGTTTTGCAGGTATGATGGAAGTAGGTCCTCTAGCGGGCTACCCAGTACTAGACGTTGAAGTTGAGCTATTCGACGGTGGTTTCCACGCAGTTGACTCATCAGCAATCGCGTTCGAAATTGCAGCTAAAGGTGCATTCCGTCAGTCAATGCCAAAAGCAGGTCCTCAAATTCTTGAGCCTGTGATGAAAGTTGACGTATTCAGCCCAGAAGACAACGTTGGTGACGTAATCGGTGACCTTAACCGTCGTCGTGGTATGATCAAAGACCAAGAAGCTGGCGCTACTGGCGTTCGCATCAAGGCTGACGTACCTCTATCTGAGATGTTTGGTTACATCGGTCACCTACGTACTATTACATCTGGTCGTGGTCAGTTCTCTATGGAATTCAGCCACTACTCAGCTTGTCCTCAGAACGTAGCTGACAAAGTAATTGAAGAAGCGAAAGCACGTAAAGCTGCTAAGTAATTAGCCTTTGCGAACGTAAGCTGACCTTGGGTTAGCTTACGCTTCAAGAAATACTAAAAAGCCGGTCGCATGACCGGCTTTTTTTATGTCGGGTGTCCCATCCTGAAATACGTTTAGTACATCTTATATGGCAGAAACTTCCCTGACATCACTACGCTGACACGGTCGCCTTTAGGGTCGTTCTCGCGCTGTAAATCCATAGAAAAATCAATGGCACTCATAATGCCGTCGCCAAACTCTTCATGAATTAATTCCTTTAATGTAGTGCCATACACACTCACCAATTCGTACCAGCGGTAAATAAGCGGGTCGGTAGGGACTTCTGTGGGTAACGAGCCTTTGTAAGGCACAATTTGAAGCCAGGCAATCGCTTCGTCGGTAAGCTCAAGTAACTCACCCACGGCTTCAGCTTGCTGCTTTGTCATGGCCATTTGTCCTAAGCAAGCTGCTGTACTCCATTCTTTTGACTGACCAACAGCTTCGGCAATCTGACTCCACTTTATGCCTTTTAAAATTTTGGCTGACTGGATCATGTCGGTAACTTGGGTTCTCGATGTAATCATTTGCATTTCCTTAAAGGGTTAGTCCCGAATTCAACTGCGAAGTGCGACACTCGTCAATATCAAGCAGCCAATGCCATTTCTTTAAATACAATCGCTGGCTGCTTGAAGCCTAAACACTT
>NZ_JACSOE010000056.1:0-28384 GCF_014349115.1 Alteromonas sp. BZK5
ATTGATCTGATCACCAAACGTCATGAATGTTCCTATCTTTTTTATCTTATTGATATCGCAATATTATTTGTGGGGATACCTCAGGGTCAGAGTACATTATTTTGGTTAATCGTCTTTTAGCATCAGAATGGCTAACAAAGGGCATCAACATAAAGCGGGAGCAGAACTTACTCTGGCCCGATGGATTAAAAAAGTACTCTGACCCCAATTTTCAGATGAGCTCTGCAACACTCTTTAAATAGGCTTTTTGAAGTGGCGTGAAATCCCACTCATTCAAAGCTTCATTAAATTCAAAATTGCCCACACGACCTCGCCAGCGTTCACTGGGTACTGCCGGCCAATTTTTCATATACACCAGCTTTCCATGAAGGCAGTGCAACACTTCAATTTGTAGTGATTTGGTATCGGCGTAAGTTACTTTCTCAGAGACAATAGTGCCTTCTTCACAATCTTGGTCGAAAAACACAAAGCCGCGATAGCTGCCGCTTTCTGTAATAGTAATGAGCGATGCATATTCTTTGCTCTTAGATACTTTTCTCAGCGCAGGCAAATAGCCATCGACTCGTTTTATTTGAAGCCCCTGAGATTTGTTGTGCCATTGCCATCCTGAGCTGCCCATAAAAGAAAGCTCGTTATTTTTATCGTTGAAATGGCTTAATGTTTCAAAGGTTTTTCAAGACGCAAAAGTGATAATGCACAGCATTAAAAAACCAGTAATGAAGATGAGTGGCTTTGCCATGTCTCAAGCCCTTTGCATTAGACAAACGTTTGTCTCTTTAGTTACAGACAAAGATCTAAGCTAGACTTTCATTGCAAAAAAGTAATACGCAGAGAGACAAATGTGCTGTGGCCTTAAAGCGTCCTGGTGCTGGCTTAATAACAGGAGAGACGCCGCTTAACGCTTACCTGACATTAAATACAGCGACATAAAAAGCCTCGCGTATTTGCTGTCTCGATAACACCACATCAATGTATTCTAAGCATGAAACCAATTTTGGACAAAGATTCAGTAATTACGATTATAACTATCTATTTTGTTCGTTTTAATTGTTTTATTAAATCAGCGACTATCTGTTTAAACGAAAAGCGTGATTAACACCATTTCTTTAATCACACACTGACACCCAATTTTAGTAAGACTAAAAATCGGTGAGAAATAAACAGAAGGAATTCGCAATGAGTAAGTGTCCATTTTCAGGTGCAGCTATAAAACCTACTACGCTAACGTCTAGCAATGGTGCGCCCGTTGCCAATGATAATCAGAGTCGAACAGCGGGGCCACGCGGGCCGGTTACTTTCGACAACCATTATTTGTTTGAGAAGCTTGCGCACTTTAATCGCGAGCGAATTCCAGAGCGTGTAGTTCACGCAAGGGGCAGTGCTGCATATGGCACCTTTACGCTAACTAAGAGCTTATCTGACTACACTATTGCAGACTTTCTGCAAAAAGAGGGGCAAAAAACCGACGTGTTTTTGCGCTTTTCTACCGTAGGTGGTGGTCAGGATTCAAGTGACTATGCCCGTGATCCTCGTGGTTTCTCAGTGAAGTTTTATACCGAACAGGGAAACTGGGACATGGTAGGAAATAATACTCCGGTATTCTTCTTACGAGATGGCATCAAGTTTCCTGACTTCATTCACAGTCAAAAGAAAAACCCGCGTACGAATTTGCCGGATCCGCAGGCCGTGTATGAGTTTTGGGCGAACAACCCTCAGTCATTACACCAATCGACAATCTTGATGTCTGATCGCGGTATTCCACTTTCATATCGCCATGTGAATGGCTATAGCTCTCATACGTTGAGTTTCTGGAATAACGCAGGCGAACGCTATTGGGTGAAATGGCACTTTAAAACTAACCAAGGTATTAAAACGCTAACTAGCGAAGAAGCGGCAAAGATGCCTGCTTATGGCGCTCAGCAAGACTTGGTCGAAAGCATTGATAACGGCGAATTTCCATCGTGGACCGTAAATGTGCAGATTATGAATGAAGAGGAAGCGCGTAATTACCACATTAACCCGTTTGATCTAACGAAGGTGTGGCCTCACAGCGACTTTCCATTAATTGAAGTAGGGCAGTTGGAGTTAAACCGTAATGTTGATAACTACTTTGCAGAAACTGAGCAAGCAGCGTTCGCGCCGAGCAATTTGGTACCGGGTATTGGTGCGTCGCCAGACAGAATGCTTCAAGCGCGACTAATTGGATATCAAGATGCGCACAGATACCGCATTGGTGCAAACTACAACCAAATACCGGTAAACGCGCCTCGTTGTCCAGTGCACAACTATCAACGAGATGGAGCCTTTGCGGGAATTAACCCAGCACTTGCAGGAAGTGGAGCCAACTTCTATCCAAATAATCGCGCGCGAGTTGGTGAGCCGGCTGAAGCACCAGAGGTTCAAGAGCCGCCTATGCCGCTAGAGCAAGACGCATGGTTAGATATTTACGATAACCGTGACGAAGATAACTACTCACAGGCCGGTGACCTTTACCGCATTATGAGTGAAGATCAAAAACAGCAGCTGGTGAATAATATTGCTGACGGCCTAAGCCAAGCAACACAAGACGTGCAGGAAGCCATGTTCGTGCAATACGACCTAGCTGATAGCGACTATGGCGAACGGGTAAGAAAAGCGGTAGCAAATAAATAGTAATTGTGGGGGAATCAGAGTTAATTAATGAAAATTACTCTGATTCTTTGTATTCGAGAAATATTTACAATTTTAAAGGTAAGAAAGCCTGAATATTTTGAAATAAGAGTCACGGCAGCGATAAAACGCATTTCCTTTCATTAACTATAATCAGCCTGTAAGCCTTATGGGCTGCGTGATAGCTAATATCAAGTCTCAAATAGGCCCATGGTTTGCTACTAGAATACTGAACGACTTTAAATGATGAAATAAGGAGATACATTATGTTACGTTGGGCTTTAATATTTTTAGTTGTAGCATTAATTGCTGCGGTTTTAGGATTTGGTGGAATCGCTGGCTCTGCAGCGGGTATTGCCAAAATTATATTTGGTGTTTTCGTTATTTTACTGATTATTTCAGTTGTCATGAATTTGGTTAGGGGCAAAAGTTGAATCACGGCCTGATCTAAACTTCATATTACGAATAGAAAAAGACAGCTGTTAGTCGTTTGGTAGTAGGCGGCTGTTTTTTATCTTTAGCCACATCAGCGGACAAAACTAATGGAGGCTACCGTGAGTAATAAACAGTTCATTACGAACGTAGGCATTGGACTCGCCGCAGCGTCTGCAGGAATTCTTGCGAGAAAAACGCTGCAAAAGTCTTGGGAAAAGGTAATTGATCAACCTGCACCTAAAGATAAACAAAGTGAAAATACAGACCTTAAAGAAGCCGTTACTTGGGCTGTGGTGTCTGGCATTGGAGCAGGTCTTGCACGGATGGCTGTTCAATATGCACTGGACAAGCGTAATCCAAAGTAGCACAACAAAGTTGTGCTGTTGAGTTGCTATACGGGCGAAAACGTGCAGGCGAATGGCTTGAAGCGCACGTTCTTTCCAATTGTTCCAAGTAAAACGGTTACTAATTCCGTGCTGATACAACGTATTCTCTAAGTAAGTATTGTTAGCAAACAGAATCACGTTGTCACGATGCCGCAACAACGTGTTGACTCACACATACTGATTAAAATAATCGGTAACCTTAGGCCATAAATGGTGACATTTACGGGAAAAAAACTTCATGTGACCTATTTCTTTTACGTCATAGGCCTGTGGATCTAGCTCCTCAACTTCTGCTTCCATATTGGGGAAAACGCTAATCATATCGTGAACGTTATGAATATTAGCAATATCGTCGTCATTGGCGAGCAGCCATTTAGAAGGTATCTGAATGGTGTTGTAGTGGTGCTCGTTAACATCACTGCCAAAGCCTGTTTTTACGTAGCCTTTACCGTTACACCATTTTTGCCACTGGCGGGCCACTTTTTTAGGTAGTGGCTCTCCCATGCCTACCCACTGAGATTTAGTATGGCCGAACAGTAAATTACTCACGGGAATGTAGAAATTCATGAAGAAATGGGCTTTTAGCAAATAGCTTTTACGCATGTTTCTCAGACTGCCCGAAGAGCTACCAAAATTACAAAAGGCAGTAAGGTCGTGCACATTATGCATCAAACCCAGCAGCTGACCACCTGCACTATGACCAACAAGAAAGTAGGGGACGTTAGGGAAATGAATTTTCAATGTCTCTAGCACCGCTGGCATATCTTGCTCGCCCCATGTTACCAACGTCGCATCGCTTTGTTTAACGCTGCTTTTTACCGAACCGCCAATACCTCTGTTATCGAAGGTGATAACACCAAAGCCTTGTTCACATAAATAGGCGGCAAAAGCGCTGTAGAATTGCCGTTTTATACCCGTTGCAGGGCCAATCATAACTGCAGCTTTAGGGGAAGTGGTTGGAGAGAAAAGGGAAGCTGCAAGCGGCGTGTTATCCGCACAGACAATGGTGATATCTTCTACTTGGATGCTAATGGCGGTAGCGTATTGCTTTGAAGTGCTCGACATGGAAAGTCTCGTGAACTCATCTGGTCAAACCAGTAAACCTTTTGCATGAATAAAATGCAATATTTTGACTATTTATTTTGCTGATAATTGGCGCTAAGCGAAAAGGTATGTGCGCTGAACACGCAAATGCTATCGCGTAGCTGGGATAAGTACGCCATAGCATGCACGCTTTAAAAAAGATTTCCTCACACGTTCAAAGTGAACACCTTAGAATTACGCTGGAAGTTATACAGCTCTTTCTTTACGGCAGGTAGCGCACTTATGTCAGCAGGTTCAAACCCTTGCTCTAAAAACCAGTGTGCGGTAACTGTGGTCAGTACAAAAATGCTGTTAATACCGGCTTCTTTAGCACGGGCGCGCACTTCATCTAAAATCCGTTCGCCACGGTTTTTGCCTCGATAGTCTTGATGGGTTGCCACGCAGGCTAACTCGGCACAGCCGTCTTCAGGGTATAAATACAAGGCTGCACAGGCGATGATCATGCCGTCGCGCACTATCACTATAAACTGGTTAATTTCGTTCTCTAGACGCTCACGAGAACGCTTTACCAATACGCCGCTTTCTTCTAGTGGTTTTATCAGCTTTAAGATACCGCCCACATCTTCGATGGTCGCTGCACGCAGTTGTTCATAATGATGTTCCATTACTAGCGAGCCCGTACCGTCGCGAGTGAACAGCTCTTGAAGCAAGGCACCGTCCTTTTCAAAGCTGATGCAGTGGGCACGGGGAACACCTGCAGCAACGCTGGTGGTGAGGGCGCTCAACACCGTATCTTCAGTGGTAATGTCGCCTGCCATGATAAGCTGTTCTAATTGAGGGCGTTCAATGGTGCGAAGTAAACGACCTTCGCGGTTGTATACGCCATCAAAATTCGAAAATACGATCAGCTTGTCAGCTTTAAGGGCTATAGCCGCCTGCGTAGCTACATCTTCGTGAGATAAGTTAAACACTTCTCCCGTTGATGAATAGCCCATAGGCGATAGCAGCACAATTGAGCCATCGTTTAAATGATCGTTAATGCCGGTCGTATCAATACGACGCACTAAACCGGTGTTTTCAAAATCAACGCCGCCTCGCACGCCCATTGGCTTGGCAACGACCAAGTTGCCCGAGCACACGCGTATTTGCGAGCCGTGCATAGGTGAGTTTGGTAGCCCCATAGTCAATAAGGCTTCTACCTGAGAGCGTACCGAGCCGGCGGCATCTTTAACGCACTCAAGGGTTTGTTTGTCGGTAATGCGTACACCGCTTTCAAAGCGACCTTCGATGTTGCGAAGGGCAACGCGCTGATCAATCTGTGGGCGGGCACCGTGCACTACGACCACGCGCACGCCCAAGCTGTTAAGCAGGGCAATGTCGTGAATAATATTAGGGAAATTAGGATGTTCGATGGCTTCGCCACCGAACATCAAAACGAAGGTCTTTCCCTGGTGAGCATTAATATAGGGCAGTGAACTGCGAAACAGTTTTATGCCGTCATGATGCGCTAATACCATCTAAGCAGTTCCTTGTCGCTACCCTTGCTTATCCAAGTCTTCCAGCTCTTGATACAGTGCTTTCGTCACGGTTTCTTTGCTGGTGCCGCCCAAGATATTGCGTTGATTCACGCCGTACTCTAGCTGTAGTACCGGGTATACGTCGTCTTCAATTTTATCGCAAATAGCCTGCATGTCGCTTAGTGGTAAATCTTCAATGGCACAGCCTTTGTCGATGGCCTGAAGCACAACGCGTCCTGCAATATCGTGGCCTGTTCTAAACGGTACACCTTTACCTACCAGATAATCGGCAAGTTCAGTGGCGTTAGAGAACCCTTGGGTTGCCGCAACACGACAGCGCTCTTCGTTTAGCTGTAGTGAGTCAAGCACTTCGCTGACAATACATAAACAAATATGCCACTGATTAACCGTATCGATAGCGCCTTCTTTGTCTTCTTGCATGTCTTTGTTGTAGGCAAGAGGAAGGCCTTTCATGGTAACTAATAGTGCCTGTAAAGAACCAAACACACGGCCACATTTGCCGCGCATTAATTCAAGCGCATCAGGGTTTTTCTTCTGCGGCATAAGCGATGAACCAGAGGTTACGCTATCGCCAAGCTGTAAGAATCCTGCTTCGCCAGAGTTATAGAAAATCATGTCTTCGGCAAGACGAGACAAGTGCATCATGCTAGTGCTGGCTACAAATAAAAGCTCTAGCACAAAGTCTCTGTCAGACACTGCGTCTAGGCTGTTTAGGCATGGAGAATCAAAACCCAGTTCTTCAGCAATGGCGTGACGGTCTACAGGGAAAGTAGTACCTGCCAATGCGCCTGAACCTAAAGGGCACTGATTCATGCGTACTTTCAAGTCGTCTAAACGGCTTAAGTCACGCTTTAGCATTTCAACATAAGCCAAGCACCAGTGTGCAAAGTGAATAGGCTGTGCACGCTGTAAGTGGGTGTAACCTGGGATTATCGCTTCTTGATAACGGCTAGCGGCATTAAGAAGCGACTTTATTACACCTAAAACATCAGCGCGAAGTGAGGCAATATGTTCACGTACCCACAAGCGAAAGTCGGTGGCAACCTGATCGTTTCGGCTACGCCCGGTATGAAGCTTACGACCAATGTCACCAAGCTTCTCTATAAGCGCTGCTTCAACAAAGCTGTGAATGTCTTCTTCGCTAGATGCGTTAAAGTCTAGTTCACCTGCATCAGCTTTCGCTTTTAACTCGCTCAATGCAGACTCAAGCTGGGCTTGTTCATCAACGGCCAATACGCCTGCTTTTTGCAGCGCACGCGACCAACTGATAGAGCCTTGAATATCTTGGCTTGCCATAACTTGGTCAAACGGCAGCGAATCGTTAACCTGTTTAAACATACTACTTGCACCGGATTCAAACCGGCCACCCCACAACGCCATGTGATGCTCCTTAAATGCTGTTCTGATTTAAGCTTTACTTTTGTAGGTAAAGCTTATTGTTCACCTTGTTTTTTCAGTGCTTCAATACGACTTGAAAGGCTGAACAGGCGGATAAAGCCTTCAGCGTGCTTCTGGTCGTAAACATCGTCAGCACCAAAGGTGGCAAAGTCTTCAGAGTAAAGGCTGTTCGGCGATTTACGCTGGGTAACCGTAGCTTGGCCTTTATAAAGCTTAACCACGATATCGCCTGTCACTTTCTTAGCAAAAGACGCAGCGCCAGCAAGCAGTGCATCGTTAAGGGCAGTGAACCAACGGCCGTCGTACATCACGTGTGAGAACTCAAGACCAATCTGCTCACGGTATTTAAGCGCAGCTTTATCTAGCACCATAGTTTCTAGGGCTTTATACGCTTTAAGAAGTACGGTGCCTCCTGGGGTTTCATAACAGCCGCGTGACTTCATACCTACAAGGCGGTTCTCAACAATGTCGATACGTCCAACACCATGCGCCGCAGCAACAGTATTAAGTTTAACTAGCGCTTGATACGGCGAGAGTGCCTCACCATCAACATGAGTCAGTTTACCTTCGTCAAAAGACAGGGTTACGCGCTCTGGAGTATCAGGTGCATCTTCAGGATCAACGGTCATGGTCCACACTTGCTTGGTAGGCTCTTGCCATGGATCTTCAAGCTCGCCACCTTCGTGTGAAATGTGCCATGCGTTTGCATCGCGGCTGTAAATTTTGGTTGCTGATGCCGTGGTTGGAATATTGCGCTCAGCTAGATAAGCCAATAGATCTTCACGGCTTACCATGTCCCATTCACGCCATGGCGCGATTACCGTAAGGTCTGGGGCTAGGGCAGCAAAGGTACTTTCAAAGCGGACCTGATCGTTACCTTTACCTGTACAGCCATGGCATAGTGCGTCGGCACCTACTTTGCGCGCAATCTCAACTTGCGCTTTGGCGATGACCGGGCGTGCCATTGACGTACCCAGTAGGTATTCACCTTCGTAAACTGCACCTGTAGTAATAGTTGGGAAGATATATTCGCTTACGAACTCTTCTTTCAAATCAACAATGTGGCATTCGCTTGCGCCAGATGCGATAGCTTTTTCATGAAGCCCTTCTAGTTCTTCATCACCTTGACCCACATCTGCTGCAAACGCGACAACTTCACAGCCATAGTTTTCTTTAAGCCATGGAATGATGGCTGATGTATCAAGCCCGCCTGAATAGGCCAGCACGATTTTTTTAACGTTTTGCATCTAAATAATCCTTCTAAGCGTCTTTGTAGGCGTCTTTTTAAGCGTTAAGTAATTGAGTAAGAATGGCGTTTTGGCCATGCATTCTATTTTCGGCTTGCTGCATTAATAGCGATTTATCGCTATCAATCAACGAGCCCGTAATTTCTAAATCGCGATGGGCAGGTTGGCAGTGCATAACGTAGCTAGCACCGGTTGCTTCCATCAACGCTTCGTTTACCTGATAAGGCATGAACTTTTCTTTGATCACTTCAAGTGGCGTCTCGTCACCCATTGAAAGCCATGTATCTGCATAGATAACGTCTGCACCGTTAGCAGCACTAAGCTCTGTGCTTTCAACAATCGATACACCCGTTTTCTCGGCAATCGCTTTGGCTTGCGCCACAATTTCAGGTGCCGCTTCGTGCCCCTCTGGCGTGACTACAATTTGGTTGCAACCCAGAAGCGCCCCAACAATTAACAGAGAATGGGTTACATTGTTGCCGTCGCCTACATAGGCCATGGTAAGACCTTCGGTTTTGCCGAAGCGTTCAAACATTGTGAGGTAGTCGGCAAGGCCTTGGCATGGGTGGTACTTATCGCACAGCGCATTGATAACCGGCACGTTTGCCGCCTTAGAAAAGGTTTCTAGCGTATCGTGAGAAAATACGCGAGCAACAATGGCGTCAGCCCAGCACGCAAGGTTAGCGGCGGTGTCTACTGCGTCTTCACGGCCTGCTAATTTGCCCGACTGCACATCTAAATACACCATGTGGCCGCCAAGCTTGTTGATACCAATATCGAAGCTAACGCGGGTTCGCAAAGACGGCTTTTCAAACAGGGCAACAATTGACTTCCCCGCTAGCACGTTGCTGTAACTTGCTGGGGCTTGTTTAATTTCTACAGCCAATTGCAGCAAGTTTTTCATTGCGTCGGGTGTCCAGTCTGCAAAGGTTAGTAGGTCCTGTTTCATTGTACTTCTCCGGCATTGCCTTTCGTTAAGTCGGTGTGGGGTAAATCAGCGTTTTTTGACGGTGTATTTGTCAGTGCTGAGGGCAGTATTTGCGTGCCCGTTTTCTTATTTAAAATGTCGTTGATGTCGGCGGCCCAACTCGCGATGTAAACTGCGCGGCCTAAATTCTCTGCAGACGCGAGTGCCGCATCCACTTTTACTTTCATCCCGTCGGTGATAACGCCTTCATCTGCGTACTTCAATATGCTTGCTGCGTTAAGTTCGCTAATTAGCAATTTGTCACCATCAAGCACACCGTCAACATTGGAAAGGAGTAAAAGTTCAGCGTTAAGAAGCTCGGCAATAACCGTTGCGGCTTGGTCGGCGTTTACATTTAGTAATCTGCCTTGTGGGCTTGAACCAATAGAACTGATAACCGGTAGTGTTGACTGGGCTAATACGCTTTTTAGAAATGATGCATCTGCTGTTGACGGCACGCCCACGGCACCATACTGGTCAGCTAGAGGCTCACACACCACCATATTACCGTCTAACAACGACAAACCAACAGGGGTTAAGCCTGAAGCCAAAGCCGCTGCGCATAGTTGCTTATTGGCAGAGCCTGCAAGCGCTCCGCAGATATAAGGCATATGTTCATCGGGCGTAACCCGAAGGCCATCTATTTTTGTGCTTTGAAGACCAAGACTCGCCATTAGCGTTTCCACTAATGGTCCGCCTCCGTGAACCACTACAACGGGGCGTGTGGCCTGCACGTCTTTTACGCTTAGAAATAAACGTGTCATTGCGGCGGTGTCGTCGAGTAATGCACCGCCAACTTTAATTACAATTGGTGAAACACTCATAGTACTAACCCTGTCTCTACTGGTTGTTTCGTCATTATGTTAAGGCACTGTATTGCCTGAGAGGCAGCACCTTTCATTACGTTGTCGATTGCAGCGGTAATCACTGCGTATCCAGATGCTTCATCTAACTTCCAATGCAGATCAACAAATGGGGTATGAGCAACGTCATCAATTTTTGGAAAACTCTTGCGCAAACGCACAATGGGTTTATCAGCATAGGCGTCAGTGTACGCTTGTTCAAGTTGTGCGCTGGTGGTACCAGCTTTAACCTTAACGGTTACGGTCGCCAAAATTCCTCTTTTAAAATTACCTAAGTGCGGCGTAAAGATAACGGGGGTACCCAAGTAAGCTTCAATTTCAGGGGTATGGCGGTGACCTAGCACGCCATATGCCTGCAGGCTAACTTCAAAAAAGCTTGTGGTTAGGCTGGCTTTCCTACCTGCACCCGATACGCCGGAAACAGCGTTAATTACAGGGCGTACGCTTTCATCTAGTAAATTGTTGTGAGCAAGAGGTTTAAGTGCACTAAGGCTCGCCGTGGGGTAGCACCCCGGCACAGCGATAACGTCGGCAGAGGCAATTTGCGCTTCGTGCCACTCGGCAAGGCCGTAAACAGCTTGAGCCAAGCTTTGCTCTTGCGTATGTGGAAAGCCGTAGAACTGTTCGAAGACATTCGTGTCTTTTAGCCTGAATGCACCCGACAAATCGAGCACTTTGGCTTTGCCCGAAGATAGGACAGGCATCCAGTCGTGGCTCGCCTCGTGAGGAGTGGCAAGAAAGATAAAATCGACACCGTCAGCCATTTCTTTTAGTGCCGCATCCGAAATAGGCGTCAGTGTGGCATTAACGTGAGCCAAGTTGCCGTGAAGCTCTGCAATGTTCTTACCCGCGTCGCTACTATTCTCAGACACATAAGTGCCCGCCAATACTAGTTTTGGGTGTTGAATAACCAACTGAACGAGTTGTGCCCCTGTGTAACCACTGGCACCAATAATTGAAACGTTGTACATAATCAAAAATTCAATAAAAGGAGAAAAAAATCACTTTTTACCTTTGTAAACTGGTTGGGCGTTATTCGTTGCCTAACCGCGACCACATCACAAAGGTAAAAAGTGTGCTACCGCAAAAGCATAGAAAGGCGCACGCATCGTCGTACGCTATGCATCGTGTAGCCAGCCAGGGGAGAGGTAAACTCTTTATCGTTGCCAGTGGTTGAACCAACAACGCGAGTTGGTTGTGTCATCATCAATTCCTATCAAGTCGCAACTCAAAATTATGAGTTGGATGCTTTAACCGTCGACTAGTGTATCTAATCTGAATGTTTATGCAATAAAAATGTATAAATATTTTGTTGGGTGGTTGCAGCGACTACGCCACAAAAAATATAACTAATAATATATTTATAGTTGTGACAGTAAGTTGACAAGTTACGCAATAGAACTGAATATTTATACTCACTGTACGATATGGTTGAGTGGAAATGTTTACCAGTAATGCACGTCGTTCATCATTAATGCGTGATATGACTAGTTACAGTGTCTAACCATGCAAAGCTGGTAAATTGTTACCGTATGTCGACAGTGGCCGTGAGTATTGGTTGTTAGGATTAACTCGGAAAATAAAATGGGCAAACTTACCTTGGCGCTTGTTGCGCACGATCATAAAAAGCCTGAGCTACTTGCTTGGGTTAAGCAGCACATTGATGTGCTCAAACAGTGTAATTTAGTGGGAACAGGCACAACAGGCGGTTTAATTGCCAATGAAACGGGGCTAGAAGTTACGCGCTACAAAAGTGGCCCGCTTGGTGGCGACCAGCAGATAGGAGCACTCATCGCTGAGAACAAGCTAGATGCACTTTTCTTTTTCTGGGATCCGCTAAACCCAGCGCCTCACGACCCTGACGTTAAAGCGCTGCTACGACTGTGTTCGGTATGGAATGTACCAGTTGCCTGCACACCCGCCACAGCTGACCTAGTAATAACGTCGCCGCTTTTTCTGTCACCCGACTACAAGCCAGTTAAACCGAATTTTTAAGATTGGTTAAATCAACGGCCTTGTAGTTTGGTGGGCAGAAGCTGGTCTTTAGGTTAATTGAAACCTCGTTGAACGAACTGGTAGGCAGCATCTGCTGCCTTGTTGGTTATTCCGGCGGTTATATCATCAGTCTGAATAGATGCGGTGGCATCACTCGCCTGCGTTTGTGGCGCACCTGAAATGTTAGCACTTACCTTACTGTCGATGCTTGGATTGCTAAAAACTGACGCGAGTAAAGACTGCCCCATCGACCACATATTGTTTGAGATGCTTTGTCCTGTCACATTCTCTACGGTCAAATCGATAGCGTTATACATTAATCCGCCTATTCCGCCATATAAAAAACTTCCCGCCAAGCTTGCTGCCGCGGCCGTGTGATTTGACGTGGTTGCTTCATAAATATCCGAAACTATGGGTAGGTGATTTGCAATATTTAACGCATCAAATCCGTCTTTAAGATCAAGCCCATCGTCTCCGAAAGCGCCGGAATACAAATTATCGAAGAGTGTTGGAGTAGTATCACTTTGATTATTGGCAGCTGCGTTGCTATCACCATTTCCCAGAACGCTAGTAGTAGCATTTACGGACGTATCATTGTTGGTAACTAGCGATTGAAATACATTGTTTTGCAATGCATTTAACAGCGTGCCTTGCATGGTGGCAATTGCATCATCCGATAAAACCCCATTGACGCTACTCGTACCAGAAAGCAAAGATAATGCGCCTTGAACATCGCTGGCTGTGCCGGTAAGCATATTAGATTGTGTTGAGAGATTAGCTTCGCCTGATATTTTGCTGTCGATTGCGTCAGCTTCATTCGGTTGATTCTCTATTGCGAGTAACGATGCGAACAAAGACGGCAAAGACTGGCCGCTGGTTGCCGCTTCATTGGCTACTTCTGTTGAATTTGACGATTTATTTTCAATGTCAGCAGTATGTAAACCAAATTTTGAAAGTAGTGCGCTGACGCCATTTTCAGCAGTGTTAGTTGTTGTGTTTTCTAAGGCCATAACATCCCCTTACCCGCAGGCATATATTTGATTTGTAAAGGTTTTGCAAATAAGTCAAGTGAACGAGATTTCTTTTAATTTGTTCGTTTACACTTGCTCCTGTTAGGTCATGGATGGCACTTAATTTACACACTGCATAAAAATTAACACTGAGCAATGTCATGAAAGTTCGATGCCATATACACACACTAATCGCAATCTTTACACTTGGTGGTTGTGCCCAAACACTCACTGACGAAGAACAGGTTGTTCAAAGTAGCCCTACCAACCCAAATGTGTCGCAACGCGCTGTGAAGCCTGTTGAGGAAGAGCCGTCGCCCGGTGATCCACGCTACTCACCCCCTAGGATGGAGCCAACGTCTACCTTGCATGTACCCACGGGGTCACTATTTAATCCTGAGCACTCTGTAGGGCTTTATGAACGCCACGCAAGCTTCAAAGTGGGCGACATGATTCTAGTTAAGCTTGAAGAACAGACGCAGTCGGAGAAGTCGCTCGATTTTAATACAGACAAAAACACATCCTTTGATTTATCTCCCGTCACACTAAAAGTGGGGGGAATTCGAATTGACGAAGATGACGTTGAGGTGGAGCACGAACAGGACAGTGAGTTCGCCAGCTCTGCTAAAACTAAGCAGTCAAATTCGATGAGTGGCAGCATTACCGTGTATGTTACGGGAATAACGCCGGCAGGGAATTTACTGGTAACGGGTGAAAAGTGGATAACGATGAACAGAGGAAAAGAATACATTCGCTTTTCAGGAGAAGTCAGAAAAAAAGATGTGGATGAAAGTAATACCGTATTGTCTTCAAAAGTCGGCAACGCGTTAATTGAGTATAGTGGTACGGGTGAGCTGCAAGATAATCAGCAGCGAACGGTGATTGGCAAGCTGTTTTCAATATTTGGATAAGCGCGATGAAAGGCACTATTTTGCCAAGCTTACGCATCAGTCTTACTGCTTTGCTGGTACTACTTCCTTCTTTGGTTACTCAGCACGCATGGGCTCAATGGGTACAGGGTGAAGCTACAATGGCACTCGCTGGCGCAGAACTTAGCGACGTGAGAACCAGCGCCATACAAAATGCCATTGCTGACGCGGCTTTTCGCAGTGGCAGTACCATTTCCGCGCAGGATATTACGGTAGACGGGCTACTCCTTTCCAGCAAAGCCGAAATTCGTTCTCAGGGCAGAGTTCAAAGAGTAGAGATCATAAGCGAAACACTCAAAGACGACGCGCTTACAGTGGTGGTGAATGTAAACATTACGCCTCTGTTCAATTGCACTAACAACGGACTTGCCCATCGCATTTTAGTGACAGAATTTCCTTTAACATCACCCCAACAGGCCGCGACTGGCATGCTCTATTCATTTGGCAGCCACGTGTCTCAACGATTTGCTCAGCAACTCAACGGTCTTTATCAAAGTGGAGATGTAAGCCAGATTCCTGTTTCCCTTATTAACGCTAACACCTGGTTAACCTCCAGTCTGTCAGACATTGATTTAACGGCTATGTCGACCTTTCTGCGAAGTGAATATGGGCAGCAGTTTGTGGTATTCGGGTTTGTAAAGGACATTTCTCTTTTCGAACAGGTGTCGCAGGCTACCTCGGTATTTGAATCTGATGGTGTTGCGCTTCGCCGGAATTTTACCGTTCAGGTTTACGTGCTCGACACTTTCAAAGCCAAGGTGATTTTTAATGATAGCTATCACAGCGAGGCCGATTGGCCCTTTTCTCAACATTATTCGGTGGATATGAGCAACAGCTTGTTGTGGCGCAGTGATTTTGGCCGCATGGTCCTCAATACGGTACACGCTGCTATTACTGACATTCACGCGGCACTTCAGTGCGAAACGACTTATGCGCAGGTCATTGATATCTCGCCTGACTACATTGCTATAGATCTGGGTAAAAATAGTGGGTTAGCCGTGGGCGATGAGTTTTCATTGGTTAAGCAACGGGCGCTGCCTGCATTGGGCTTATCAAGAAAGCCGGGACTGTTTTCAACGAAGACTTTGACTTTGCAGGTGTATGAAGTTGCTGATGACGTCAGCTTGCTTAAAGCGGAGTCAGGTAGTGATAGCGTACATATTGGTGATTTTGTCACGCCGTTAACTCTCTCGGCGAAACGGAGGCTAAAAGAAAGTCAGCAGGTTGAAAGCCAGCCATAAAAAAGGCTGGCCAGGGCCAGCACTTTTTACGGTGGGTTAGGGTGTTACTGAATACTAAGAACGCAGTAAGTCACGTAGCTTTCGACCTTCTTCGCGCTGCGCTTTTAACTCAGCTTGCTGTTCAGGCGTTAGTACTGCAAACATGGCCTGGCGCTGTTTGGCCTTTTCAACACCAGCACTGACAAGGTCGTCTTTGTACTGGGCGACAAGAGCGTTCCAAGAGTCTTGTGAGAAAGACGAGCTTCTAATCAGATCGCGCTGGGCATCCTTAAAGCTTCGCAACGTTTCTCTATTGGCTTTGGATGTATCCTTGAATGATTCACGAAGTTCTGCAAGATTTGCCAGTTGATCATCAGTCAGGTCAATGCCTTTAAACGGCGTGCCATCTCGCTGGTGATCTCTGTCGCCTCTTTCACCTTTACCGTGACCACGGAATTTTTTGCCTTTGCCTTCATCATCCATACGTTTTACAAATTGTGACTTTTGCTCGTCAGACGCGTTGCGTCGCTTATCGCCTCTCGCCGCTCTTTTTTGATCTCTACTTTCTTCGCGTGCCAAGACTTTCGCTTGCTGCTCTTCACTTAGCACGTTAAAAATATTGTGGCGTAGTTGCGCAAGCGCAAAGTGTTTCGACTCACGCTCTTCAAGTTGAGTTTGTATAAAGGTGCTGATTTGTGCCTCAGAAGCAGTTTTAAAATCGAAACTTGGCTTTTCACTATCGTGATTTTCAGGTCGAGGGTTAGCGTCTTTAAATGCGCTTATGAGTGTTTTTATCTCTTCGCGTTGTGCGTCACTTAAGCTTAAACCGCGAAGGTGTTTAACAATTTCTTTAACCGGTTCGTGGTGACGCATACCAGGGCCTGCTGGCTGAGCCAACGCAAGTCCACCTAAGCTAATCGCCGCTACAGTTGCACTAGCAATTAATAACTTTTTCATTGTCGTCTCCTTTTTGTTCGGACACGTTAATCCTAGCGTGATAAATACAAAAAGCAGTCAACACACTGTAAAGCTTCTGTAAAGGTGATGCCGTTTTGTAATTGTAAAGGTCTGAAAAGATATAGTATGCGTTTGTCAGTGTTTTTCGTTTAATTTAGACAAGACTCACCACAAGCGCAGGTTGAAGTTTATAAAAATTACAGGCACTTTCATGAATCAAAGGTCAGCAGTTCCAACCGTTAAAGAGTTTAATACCATGAGTTCAGATTTTCATTTGCAGTCTATCCTTGTTATTGATGATGACCTTGAGCTAACTGAAATGCTCTCCACGTACCTGTCGAGTATGGGATATCAAGTGCAAGTGCGTAACGACGGCGAAGAAGGGTTATCTGAAGCTGTATCTGGACGACATTACGATCTTATTTTATTGGATGTGATGATGCCAAAGATGGATGGCTTCGATGTGTTGAAAAAACTTCGTGTCAGCCATAGCACGCCTGTACTTATGTTGACAGCAAGAGGCGATGATTACGACCGCATTTTAGGTCTGGAAATGGGCGCCGATGATTATTTACCGAAACCGTTTAACCATCGAGAGCTGGTGGCACGAATAAAAGCGATTGTGCGTCGTCATAATCTTTCCTCAACGGGAGGAGCGGTTGAACAAGATTTATTTGTGAATGGCATCTTTTTAAGCCCAAGTAGCCAGCTCGCTAAAGTAGACGATGTGGAATTAACGCTAACCACAACTGAGTTTTTAATTTTGCGCTTACTAATGCTAAATGCCGCTCAGCGGGTAACGAAAGAAGAAATAAGCTTAAAGATACTCGGCAAGCCACTGCAAGCTTTTGACAGAAGCATTGATATGCATGTTAGCAACCTGCGAAAGAAAATCAGTGCAGTAGCCGTAGATGAAAAAATCAAAACCATCCGCGGAGTAGGGTACATGTTAATTGTTGGAAGCCATTAATGGTAAAACTGTTACGCAGCATTAGCCCAACGCGGGCCATCATGGGCCGCTTGTTTCTGTGGTTTTGGGCAACGTTCATTGTTACATCGCTTTTGGCCATTTGGGGAAGTCGCCTCTTTTTTGAAGACCTTCAGGTTGTGCAAATAAAGCCTCGCGAAGTAGAAGATTTAAATCAAGCCATTGAGCGGATGCAGCGTGGGCGCTTTCAGGACCTACCGTTACATGAGACGCTAGATCGCAATTCACGTGGCGTGAGAGGTCGACTGGTTGCGGTAGATATTCGCGACAACCGCCTTATTTCAGGTAGAGGCCCTCCGCTTCGTGACAACGATAAAGAAGATTTACTGCGTTTGGTAAATCAAACCTCCCCGATTGCAGTAAAGCGCGGCGCATTCAAAATTCTCGGCCCGGTTTTCTTCGAGCGAGACAATTCACGCTTTGCGCTTTTTGCGGTAAAGCTAGATATGCCCGAAAAGCAAACTCCTCCGGTTCTGCTGTTTTTGGCGATTGCACTTATTACCACCACGCTTTTGAGCTGGCTATTCGCCAAAACGCTGACCAACCCTATTTTGCATATTCAGGGTTCAGCAAAACGTTTAGCAAGCGGCGACTGGCAAACGCGGGTGGGCAAGGCTGCCAAGCGTCAGGATGAGTTAGGCCAGTTGGCGCGCGATTTCAATAAAATGGCTGAACAGCTCGAATCAATGTGGGGCGCACAGAAGCGATTATTGGCTGATGTCTCTCACGAACTTCGTTCACCCCTAGCGCGACTGCAAATGGCGCTAGGTCTTGCTCATCAGCAAAATGTAGACCCTGCCACGTTATCTCGTGTTGAGCGGGAGGCTGATCGTATGGAAGCGCTGGTAAGCCAATTACTTACTCTTAGTCGTGCTGAAGCTGGCGAAGCCAACATGCAAAAACACGCTTTGTCTTTAGTGCTCAACGATGTGCTGACCGACGCTAACTTTGAAGTGGCAAACAAAAACAAGCAGTTAAAAATTGACGATATACCTAAAAAGACGATAGTCATTGACAGCATGATGTTTTGCCGCGCTGTGGAGAATGTTCTTCGCAATGCCATACGTCATAGCAAACTCGTCACGCATATTGCGTTTAGCGAAGATGCGCAGCATTGGTGTATTCACATTACAGATGACGGCGACGGGTTAACCATTGAGGAATGTGTGCGTATATTTTCACCGTTTTACAGAGCAACTCTTGCCAGAGAGCGCGAGTCAGGAGGCGTAGGCTTGGGCTTATCCATTGCAAAAGCGGCAGTTGAGTTGCATCATGGACGCATAATCGCTGAACCTGCTGAGCGCGGTGGGCTACGAGTTACTATGTCATTTCCGAAGTTATGATTGGAAACGTTGATAGCACTCCGTAGCCTAACAAAGAGCGCAATTTGACTGTAATAGGGTATTTATGAACTGGACGTTCACGTCTGAAAATAACTTAGCCAGCACTTTTGCCACGTATATCAATCCCTTCTGGCAAAACAGTGTTACTCAGGGCCACTTCTCTGGGAAAGACAATATCAAGGTACGCTTTGCGCACTGTATCCCAGAATCGCCGCGAGCTACCATTGTAATATGCTCTGGTCGAATCGAATCTTATTTAAAGTACAAAGAGTTCATTTACGATCTCTATCAAAATGGTTTCGCCGTATTCATTTTAGATCACAGAGGCCAAGGTTTGTCAGACAGGATGACCCGTGACCCTCAGCATGGTTATGTTGCCGATTTTGACGACTACGTTAATGACTTCGTTATGTTCGTAGAAACTATTGTAAAGCCACTGCAGCAAGGCCCGTTACAGCTGGTATGCCATTCGATGGGGGGCGCCATTGGTGCACTCACGCTGCTGCGTCTTCCGAATTTGTTTTCAAAAGCCGTTTTAGCTTCACCCATGTTTGGCATTAAACCGGCTCTGCCCAATTGGTTGGCGAATGGCTTAATTCGCACAGGCCTTGCGGTAAACAGGATGAAAAAGAAAGATGCGGGGTACTTTTTTGGTCAAACCCCGTATATCGCGTTTCCTTTTTCACTTAATAAGCTCACCCACAGCAAAACCCGCTATGCCCTGTTTCGTGAGCTGTATGACGAAGAACAGGATATTCAGCTTGGTGGCGTAACTACAGAGTGGTTGGCAGCGGCGCATCAGGCTATGAACAAAATTGAAAGTAGCGCACGCGCTATTACAACGCCTTCGCTTGTATTAAGTGCAGACGATGACGCGATTATTGATAATAACCGTCAGCGCCGTGTGGCTCAGCTTATGCCAAATGCAAAACTTGAAATAGTGCCCCGCGCTTACCATGAGCTATTCACCGAGTCTGACGACATTCGCGAGCGCTCTGTGGCGCGTATTCTCGACTTTTTGACAGAAGACTCGTCCACATAAGTGCAGCCAAAGCTAACATTTAGTTAGGTAATCATACTTAAGAGCAGCGCTTTCTATTTCGCAGGTAATAAAAGTGTGTGCAAGGGTGATGAAGAATGGCGTTTCGGTATAAAATAAACGAGTTGTTAACTGTGAAGGTAATTTAAAAAAGCATGCTCGATATCGTACTCTATCAGCCAGAGATCCCGCCAAATACGGGAAACATCATCCGCTTATGCGCAAACAGTGGCTTTATGTTGCACTTAATCGAGCCCTTGGGTTTTGAATGGGACGATAAACGCGTTCGACGCGCAGGTTTAGATTATCACGAGTTTGCTCACGTAAAGCGCCACGCCAATTTAGACGCTTACCTGAATGATGCTAAGCCAAAACGGGTATTCGCTTGCACAACGAAAGGCAAAGCGTTTCACAGCGATGTGTCTTATGAAAAAGGCGATGCGTTAATTTTCGGACCGGAAACCCGAGGTTTACCAGACGACTATATTCAATCGCTTCCCCCAGAGCAGCGTGTTCGCATCCCTATGTTGCCAGACAGTCGTAGTATGAACTTGTCTAATGCTGTATCGGTATTTGTGTATGAAAGCTGGCGTCAGTTTGGTTACGAGGGTGCTCGTTAGTACTTTCTTTAACGCTTACTGTTTTGCTAAAAACTCTTTTAACCATTCAAATCAAAAGCTTATTCAGCCTTTAAAAATGTCTGTAAAGATAGCGTAAATGTAAAGATTGTCTCTCGTGGCGAATCTTTACATTCGCTATATTGCATTCAGTTTTTTTTATGGATCGAATGCTTTGAAACTCCCTCTACCCATTAAAGTACTGCTCATTGCAATTATTGTGTTTGTGCCCGCTTATGCTGTTTATGCATGGCTATACTCACCTCAGACAAATACCGAATATCTCTTTCAAGGTGCAAAGATACGAGACATCGAATTAAATTTGGTGTCTACAGGTCAGCTTGAGCCCAAGCGCTACGTAGAGGTAGGTGCGCAGGTTTCAGGTCAGGTAGACAATATTCACGTAGAAGAGGGGGATATTGTTAAAGAAGGCGATTTGCTGGTAGAGATCGATGCCCGTGTATTTGAAACACAAGTACAGAACTCTCAAGCGGCGCTGGACAGCAAAAAAGCACAGCTGGCTCAGCTGCGGGCAGAGCGAGAACTCGCCGAAGTGAGAGCGCAACGCAATCAAAATTTGTTTAAGCAAAATGCAGTCAGCCAAGATGTAGTCGTAAGCAGCGATACAAACCTTAAAGTTATCGATACCAAGATCACGGCGAGCATCGCACAGATTAAAGCCGACGAAGCCTCGCTGGAAGGGGATATTACTAAGCTCGGGTTTGCAAAGATATTTGCGCCAATATCCGGAACTGTAGCGACCTTACCGGTGCGTGAGGGGCAAACCCTGAATGCCAATCAAAACGCCCCCGTGTTGCTTCAAATTTCCGATTTATCAGTAATGACCCTACGCGCAGAAGTGTCCGAAGCCGATGTGCAGAAAATAAAGCGCGGCATGCCAGTCTATTTCTCTACCTTGGGCGATAACAAAACCTTCTACCATTCTACCGTTCGTCAAGTGCTACCTACACCCACTGTACTTAATGACGTAGTGCTATACCAAGTGCTAATCGATGTTGAGAATCCTGAACGCACTTTAATGGACGCCATGACTACCCAAGTGTTCTTTGTGCAGGAGCAGGTGAAAGGCGCGCTTTCTGTGCCGTTAGCGGCAGTAAAAGGACGAGCTCGCAATCAATTCGTGATGCTTAAACAGGGCGATGAGGTGGTTCGCACGCCAGTAAAAGTAGGCATAAAAAATAGAACCCATATTCAAATTATAGAAGGCCTATCAGAAGGTGATGAAGTGGTTGTGGGTCTAGCAGACGGCACCGCAATGCCGGCCGCGGGCATGCGCAGAGTGCCGGGTGGGCAGCCGCCATCAGGCCCACCTCGCCGCCGTGACGGGTTCTAATATGTCGTTAATACAACTTGATGGCGTGTCACGCCGCTACAAAACGGAAGGCTTTGAAGTTACCGCATTAGACAAGGTTTCATTATCAATCGATAAGGGGGAATTTGTCGCCATTATGGGGCAGTCGGGGTCGGGTAAGTCGACCTTGATGAATATCCTAGGGTGTTTAGACACCCCTTCAGAAGGGGAGTACCGTATTCACGGGCAGTCAGTGTCTTCGTTAAACCCAGACCAACTCTCTGCCCTTCGCTTGAAAACGTTTGGGTTTGTTTTCCAGCGCTATCAACTACTGTCGTCGCTAAATGCCACTGAAAACGTGGCGCTGCCAGCAATATACAGCGGTACGTCTAGCGAAGATCGCACTCAAAAAGCGCAACAGCTGCTTGGTAAGCTTGGCCTTTCAAGTAGAAAAGAGCACAAACCCGGAGAGCTTTCAGGTGGCCAACAACAGCGTGTCTCGGTAGCGCGAGCCTTAATTAATGGTGCAGAAGTAATACTAGCCGACGAGCCCACCGGGGCGCTTGACTCGGCCAGCGGAGAACAGTTACTGGCATTGCTTCGCGAGCTACACGCAGAAGGGGTAACTATTATTCTTATCACCCACGATAGTGCAGTTGCTGAACATGCCGACAGGCAAATACACTTGCTTGATGGGAAAATTGTAACAGATACCAAAACCGCTGCGCCTAGCACAAGTGAATCAGTTGAAAAGAATGCGGCTTCAGTGCAGCACGTACATTCTCAAGAGCCCACGCCGGTACCGGCAATCAAACCTTTTCCAAGTATCTCACTTTTTTCAGCCCTATCTATGGCGTTCACTGCCCTTAGAATGAATTGGTTTAGAACCTTGCTCACTCTCTTGGGAATTATTATTGGAGTAGCGGCAGTGGTGACCATGATGGCCATCGGTGAGGGAGGTAAACAGCAGGTACTAGAGCGTATTGAAACCATTGGCACTAACCTGATTTCGATTAGGCCGGGTGGACGAAACATGCGCTCATCCGGTGATATTGCATCGCTGACGTTAGCCGATGCCACTGCATTGAAAAGTGTTCCGGGTGTGGCTTATGTCGCCCCGGAAAGAAGTGCAAGGGCAACCATCCGATACAGCGAAAACGATTTTTCAGGACGTATTACAGGCACCACACCTGACTACTTTCATGCTAAAGACTGGGAAATGGCGCAGGGCGTGTTTTTCAGCGATGAAGACGTAACAAATTATGCACCTGTGGTGGTAATTGGAGATACGGTAGCAGAGACCCTGTTTGAAGATAAATATCGGGCAGTAGGCGAGTACATCTTGATGCAAAATGCCTTCTATCAGGTCGTAGGTGTACTTCATTCTAAGGGCGCCAGTGCAGGTGGTAACGATATGGATGACGAAGTGCTCATTCCGGTTACAACTGGCCGTTTGAAGGTATTTGGTCGGGATTACTTAAGCAGCATTACCATAAAGGCAGAAAGTACCGAAGTAGCCACTCAGGTAAAAGATGATGTGCTGGCACTGTTGGTAGAACGTCACGGACAAGAAGACGTGATGGTGCGTACCACAGAGTCACTGGTAGAGGCGGTCACGGAAACGCAAGACACGTTAACTTGGCTGTTGGCGTCTGTTGCTGCCATATCTTTGTTTGTTGGCGGTATCGGTGTAATGAATATCATGCTGGTCAACGTATCTGAGCGTAAGAGGGAGATTGGACTACGCATCGCCACAGGCGCAAAGCCTCGCGATATATTGCGCCAGTTCAATATCGAGGCATGGGTAGTGTGTATCTTGGGTGGTATCTTCGGCATTCTTCTGGGCTATTTGGTTGTCCTTATCGTTGCTTCATTCAGTGTGCCTGTCGCCTACACGCTAATGCCGCCCGTTTTGGCTTTTGTCACATCTCTCGCTGTAGGGCTCATTTTTGGTTATGCCCCTGCTCAAAAAGCATCAAAGCTTAATCCCATTGACGCGTTGGCAGAGGAGTAACGCCATGCATTCTTTTCGTTTTTCTGTGCCTCTTGCCGCTCGTTCATTACTGTGCGCGTTCTCTTGTATCGTGCTGACCGCAAGCTGCGCTTATTCACCTTCTACAACGTTGCCCGAAACTGACACGCAGGCGCTACAAAAAGCGAAGTCTGTGGACGCGACTAGTCAAATAACAACATCATGGTGGAAGGTGTTCGAGGTGGCTGAACTTGCGCCCGTTATGAAGTCGCTTGAAAGCCAAAATTTAACCCTTAATCAAGCCGAGCAGAGGGTGAAACGAGCGCAATTTCTGTTAGCACAAGTTAACGCAGGTGACGTTCCGACTATAACGGCGAGGACATCTGGACGCAGTGGAAGAGACCTAGATAGTGGCCGTTCAAGCCACTCTACCTCAGGTGGACTGGGGTTGAGTTATGACGCGGACATATGGGGTACACGAGATGCTCAGCAGCGCAGTCGTCAGTTAGGTATCGATACTGCACAGTATCAGTTTACCGATGCGCTGTTAGACACCCAGGCGTTGTTTATAAATACCCTTCTTGAGCAGATTTCACTGCAGTCGCGGCTGTCTATTGCGATGCAAAACGTAGAGATTAGCGAAGCGCTGCTAAACCTAGTTCAAATTCGCTTTGAAGAGGGGGATACCTCAGGTATTGAGGTTTCCCAGCAGCGCAATACATTGATCAGTGCTCAGTCGGAGGTGCTGCGACTGAGCAATAGTTTAACGCTTAATGAGCGGGCATTAGCGGTATTGTTAGGTAATGAATCTATGCAATTTAATACGCCTGAACAAAAAGCGCTGCTTTCCCTTTCGCTAACCGATTTTTCACTGCCCGAAGTGGCACCTATATTAAGCGCTGAGGTATTGAAGCAGCGTCCAGATGTTCAGTTAGCTATAGCGCAATTTAAGCAGGCTGATTTAGCGTTTTACGAAGCGTCAGTGGCAGGTCTTCCAGGCATGAGCTTAAGTGCAGATATTGGTGTGAGTGATCTTTTAGATTTAGCGCAAGGGTGGACCTTAGGCGCAGCAATAAGCTCAGCAGCAACCCTGTTTGATGGGGGACGGTTAGAAGCTGCAGAGAAGGCGGCAAAAACGGATGTTGATTTGGCGATATTACAGTATCAGCAGACAGTGCTTAGCGCGATAGAAGCATTGTTAAATAGCCAAACTAACTTAGTATTCAATAAACAAAACTACCGCTACGCGTTAGCCTCGCTCGAAAACAATCAGCAGCTTTATCGTCTTGCGGATATTCGCTACAAAGCCGGTGACACTGACTTTCTGAATTTGCTTAATGCTCAACGTAGCTTTTTCTCGGCTAGGCAATCTGTGATCAGCAACTATCAAGCAGTACTCTCTTCCGTCATTGCCACCTACAGAGAAAGCGCAGGCGCCGACATCACTTCGTCATAGCTTTTAGATTTTCTCAAGCAGCAATACGAAAGCCCTGTGAACAGGGCTTTTTTGTGCATTAGGCTTCTTTTTTGAGGTCTCGACCAAGCAGAGCTAAGGCCGCCTCTTTAGGGGATTTTCCGTGATAAAGCACAGCATAAATTTGTTCACAAATAGGCATTTCTACGCCTACTTTCTTAGATAAAATGTGCACTTCTTCAGTGTTGCGATATCCCTCAACCACTTGTCCGATTTCGTCAATAGCAACATCGACACTCTTGCCTTGACCCAAAGCCAGCCCAAAGCGACGATTGCGCGATTGATTGTCGGTGCAAGTCAAAACTAAATCGCCAAGGCCTGCCATGCCCATGAAGGTTTCTGGATTTGCACCCAGCTTCACGCCCAAACGGCTAAGCTCTGCTAAACCTCGGGTGATCAGCGCCGTTCGCGCGTTTGCACCAAAGCCAAGGCCATCGGCTAAGCCCGCGCCTATAGCGATAACGTTTTTAACCGCACCACCAAGCTGAACGCCAGTAAAGTCTGAGTTTTTGTATACTCTGAACGACTTTGCGCAATGCAGCTTTGCTGCAAATTCGTCACTCAGCGTATCGTCAGTGGAAGACAGCGAAATTGCAGTAGGTAAGCCTGCTACCATTTCTTTAGCAAAAGTAGGGCCTGATAACACGGCTAGGGGATAGTCGGTACCCAGTATTTCCTCTGCCACATCGCGAAGCAGACGGCCAGTTTTTGGCTCAAGTCCTTTGGTCGCCCAAATAATGCGTTGATGCGGTTTAAGCAATGGCTTTAAGCTTTGAAGCATAGCCGCAAATGCATGGCTAGGTACAACCACTAAAATATCTTGACTGGCGGCTACCACTTCTTCTAAGTTGGCATTTACCACTAGGGCATCTGGAAATGTTGCGCCTGGAAGATAACGAGCGTTCTCTCGGTTCGCTTCCATTTCGGCAATGTGCTTTTCATCACGGCCCCAAAGCAGTGTGGGGTTGCCATTTCTGGCAAGACAAAAAGCAAGGGCGGTGCCGTAAGACCCCGCCCCTAATACTGAAACAGACTCTGAAACCGAATGCGACTTCATGTCCACGCCTTTCATGTTCACCTAATTAGGCGTCCATTTTTGGCGCTTCGCCCTGCGCTTGCTGTGCACGTTTTTGCACGTAAGCTGCAAAGATAGCGTCGAAGTTTACAGGCGCTAGGTTAAGTGGAGGGAATGTTCCACGGTTAACCAAGTTAGAAATGGTTTCACGCGCATATGGGAAAAGCATGTTCGGGCAGAACGAGCCCAACGTGTGCGCTTTGTTTTGGTCTGGCATTTCGCCAATAGCGAAGATACCTGCTTGTTGCACTTCACAAAGGAATGCTGTTTCTTCACCAAGTGTTGCCGTAACGGTAACTGAAAGTACAACTTCAAATACATTTTCTTCTAGCTTGTTAGTGCTAGTGTCGATGTCTAGTTTAATTTCAGGCTTCCACTCTTTAGTGAAAATAGCTGGCGCGTTTGGAGACTCAAAAGAAATGTCTTTTGTGTAGATACGTTGAATATTGAACTGAGCACTCTGTTGCGCTTGTGCGCCCGCTGCTTCGCCGTTATTTGTCTGATTTTCGTCAGCCATGGTATTTCCTATTTAATTGTCGTTTTAATTTAATGTAGTGCGTTGCTGTATGCGCTGACGCTTTACGCCAAACCCAACATTGGATTTAGTTTGCTTTGTGCTTCCAAAGCCATCATATCGTCACAGCCACCAACGTGCTGATCGTCAATGAAAATTTGCGGAACAGTCCAGCCGCCGTTTGCGCGTTCAATCATCTCGTCGCGCAGTTCAGGCTTAACATCTATTGGGTATTCAATAAATTCTACACCTTTTTGCGTTAGCAATGCTTTTGCACGGTGGCAGTAAGGGCAGTGGCCCTTGGTGTAAAGTTCTACTTTGCTCATAAAGGTTACCTGTTATTTAGAAACGGGAAGGCTGGCACTTTGCCACGCGTTCATTCCGCCTTTTAATACACTCACATTCGCGAAGCCATCTTTAAGCATCGCATTTGCTGTACCACGAGCCTGATTACCCATAGCGCATACTACGATAATGGGTTTGTCTTTACTGTTTTCAAGTTTCTTGAAGTTTTTCTCACGCAACTCTTCAGGTTTAATTTGTCTGGCACCCAAAATATGGCCAGCTTTAAACTCTTTCGCAGGGCGTGTATCTAGCACTATCGCATCGTCTTTATTCATCAAAACCGTTGCTTCGTGCGTGCTTAATTCTTTTACTGAAGATGTCCATGCACTGATATAGCTAAATATCAACATGGCAATCAGCGCAACCCAAATACCAGCAAGAATAAAGTTGTTGCTAGCAAATTCAATTAGTTGATCCATTACCTCTAACCCTGTCTACAGACCATGAAAAGAGTGCAAAGTATATAGAAAAATGGGCGAGAAACCAGCTTACCTTTCAGTATGATTGATGTCAGTCATAGCGGGTTTACGCCAAATACTTTAGATGATTGATATTACGAACAAATTGCACTGGGCATATGGAGGAGCGTCAGATACACTGGAAAACGTTGTTAACAGCAACGATGAAACACATTAGGTCATCAATGAAAAAGTTAAGGTTCTAGGCGCACGTATGTCAGTACGATTATTTCTTTCAATCATTGGGTACATAGTTGCCCTTGCAATTATGCCGATTGGAAGTGGTGCTATTGCACAAGAAGGCGGTGCGAATAGTCAAAAAGAAAAATTAGCTGAGTTACAGGCCGAACTGCGCGCTCGACAGCAAGTATTAGAGAACAATAGAGCCAGTGCACAGGAATTGGAAAATGTGCTGAAGGCCTCTGAACTCGAAATCGCTAAAGTGGCGAAAGCACTATCCAGCACCCGACAGTCACTCAAAAACATTGAGCAAGAACAAGCGAAGCTCGAAGAAGAACAAGAAGGGCTTAGAACGGCTATCCGTAAACAGCAGTCACTTTTATCGAGCCAGCTTAAAAGTGCATTTATGGCGGGGCATTACGACTACGC
>NZ_JACSOE010000057.1:0-27355 GCF_014349115.1 Alteromonas sp. BZK5
CGCTGTGTGCGCTTAGGTCTTTGATTACTTGAAGTTGTCATAAAGAAGTCCTCTTTATGTCAACGTATTTTAGGACGGGACACATGAAACAAAAAAAGCGCTCCGTTCAGAGCGCTTTTCATACCAAATTTGCACTAATGAGTGCCAAATAGGCGCTTATGCTTTTTTAAGCTTCTTCTTAAGCTTTTTCAGCTTTCCTTCTTGCTTAGAAATTTTCGCCTTAGTTGCTTTAATCGCTTTTTTTAACTCTTTTTTCTTAGCCATGATGTAAATCCTTATCTTTATTTGTAGTGTTCGCTTCACTCACATAACGTTTAGCAAAGCCGCTATTGATCGCCGTGTTTGGCAATAAATTCTCGAATAAAGTGTCTAACTTCACGAGCAGCAGAAGTGTCTAGGTCTTCGCATAACGCGATAAACTGGGCACGCTCTTCGTCGTTGATTCGAATAATCATCTGACTATTCTTTTTCTTCTTTTTATTGTTTTTTTCAGACACCTTAAATCCTTGCAAATACCAATACCTGCAGTATGTCGTTCAGTGAGAATCTGCAAGTACTACCACATTATTCGAATATAAAATGTATAGCCTATGTATATACATTTCAAGATATTTTGAACTTTTCACCCTTATTTTTCATAAAAGCATAATGCTAGCGTCACATTAGTGACTTCAGGCTAAGCCAAAGTAATCCCAATAAAAATGGAAACAACGAACTTACGTAAAATCAAAAGTGAAGTAGACCATGACACAAACACAATCTATAACTCACCTATCGTGTTTCATCGAAGCAGTGGCTATCGCGAAACAAAATAAATGCAGTAATTGCGACGATTTGAAAACACTGTTGCAGCAAAAGGGATACGAAGAGTTAGTTGCAATGGAAACCGTAGAAGAATTAAGCCCGCAGCTGCCCTTAGCGTCTTAATAGTCGTATTTTGAATAGGAATAGAAAAATGCTGTTTGCGCTTTTTATCTACACACTGTGTAGCCTACTGCTATTCAGCTTTTGCGAGATTGCTCGCAAGCGTTTAAGCCAGAAACAAAAAACGGAAGCCTTGCTTCCGTTTTAAAAGAGCTATCAAATGATTATTTAGGCGACCAATCAAATTTTTTGAAAGGTTCGTCTACAGGCGTATCGGCCAAATGATTGGTATAATTACTCATCACTTTTTGCGCCAATATAAGTATGATTTCTAACAATTGCTGATGCTTGTATCCAGCACTGTAAAATGCGTCAAGCTGCGCATTATCAACATTACCTCGCCCGCGAGTTACAGCCAGCACAGTTTCTTTAAGCGTATTCAATTTGCTGTCAGACAGTGTTTCATCGTTTCGCAACTCTTCAATTAGGTCATCGCGCACTTTCATACTCTTAGCAATACCCGTATGCGCTGGAACGCAGTAATGACACGCGTGCTCTACATTCACTGCCTGCCAAACCACCGTTAACTCTTCTGCATTGAACGATGTTTCTTGCGCTAGTTTATGCAGCACTTGATAGCCTTCAAGCAAAGTCGGCGCTTCTGCCATTACTGCATGTAGATTTGGAATCATTCCAAATGCTGCTTGCGAATTATCAAGTAAAGGCTTCGCTGCTTCTGGCGCACTCTCTTTCGTGTGTAAAGTAAAATCGCTCATGTCACTCTCCTATTGATGTGATCAAAAACTGCAAGCAACGCTTTGCGCTACTCACTACTCGTATGCCAATAATAATAGGTTTACTTGAACGATCGTTCAAGCGATAATTGAACATATGTTCAAAATATTCACGTATAAGGTATGCAGCGATGAAATATGACCACGATGAGATTATAGAAAAAGCCACTACGCTTTTTTGGCAACGAGGCTTTCAGGCGGCTGGCATGCGTGATATTCAGCAGGCATTGGATATGCGCCCGGGTAGTATTTATGCGCGTTTTCAAAGCAAAGAAGGTTTATTCAAACTTGTTGTTGAGCATTATGCAGACAACAGTGCAAAACGTTTAAAGCAAGTCACAGAAGCTCAATCACCTTTAGATGCTCTTTACCACTTTTTTGAAACAGCATTAACTGGCCCCGACGAGCAACGCTACATGCGCCAGTGCTTGCTAGTTAAGTCTATTGCAGAATTAGAACTCATTGGTGATATTGCCAAAAAAGCTGTACTTGAGAGCATGCAAACCCTTAAGGCTGGTTTTAGAAATATTATTGAAGCCTGTATCGAAAAAGGTGAGCTGCCTGAACATACGCCAACGTCAACAGCCGCAGAGTGGCTTCAAAATCAGTTCGTTGGCTTACGAGCGTTTGCCTTACTGCAAGACGATAATCAAACAACTATTAAGATGATAGACAAAGTCATTATCGATTTGAAAGGACAATGGCCACAACAAACACATTAATGTAGATGAAGGCTTACAAAAACTGACGCAGTGCATTTCATGAAAATTGCCGTGAAACCAGTTGGATGAGCCCTGGTTTACTTAACTAAGCGGCTCGGAATGAACCGATTAAACCAAGTGGAAAAACCATTTTTGTCCGTTTTCAGATTAACGTAGGCTCGCTTTACCTCAACCCACTGTTCCTGGTCAACAGTCACTTTACCATCAGCAAACGGTACATATAGCTGATCGCCTTCAAAGTGGGTTCTAAATTCTAAGTAAAAGTCGCCGTGTAACTCCTCAAGTAAGGCATCGGACTCGCCCAATCCGTTGGGGAGGAAGTAATGAAACCGAGTGAGAATAAGGCTTCCTTCAGCACTTAACTGGTAACTGCCTGCATAGCCATCCCAGCAGGCAGACATCACCTCAACCTTTCCAGGGTCAGGTTTACTCTTCAACTGATAAAAGTGTTTTTCGCCTACGTCTGCTGGATGCCCTTGCCAAATATAATAAAGGCTATAGCCTTTTAGATTAACCCACGGACATTGATTGGAGAACCCTTGCGAAAATTGTACGGTCATTCCTTTGAACCTTTGAAAAAGTGAATTGATTTGAGTTCGGCAAGTGGCTAGATTTTGTGACTTTTTAAACCTAAGCAGCAGCTAAGAGAACAGTAACCGCAACAACTGGGCGATAAGTAAAATCCCCATTAAGGGCCAAATCCACTTTGCCCATTTCGCAGCATCCTCATTACTGATTCGCATTTTAGAGCGTTCTATTAGCGGTATAATCAATGCTAGCGCACCAAATAACACCGCCAGTAAAATTAACACTTCCATTATCGTAACCCTATCGCATATTTGAGCACTTCTTGTTTAGCAGGCTCTATGCGCTGCGCCACAGAAAGAAGCTGGTTTCTTATCCATTTTATGGGGGCAACGTCATTGCTAAACAAGGTATAAAACCCATCCATTGCCGTCATCATCACCAAATTATCTCGCTTTCGTGGCTTTTCATAATTGCTGATAAGCCTTTGAGAAAATACTTTATCGGTTAGCGACAATGCGTTGTCGCTACCGAATGGCTTGAATTCAGCACACACAGAAAGAAAGGTTTCTACATCTTTAAAACCTAAATTAACACCCTGTCCGGCAAGCGGATTAATAGTGTGTGCTGCATCACCAACTAACGCACAACAGCCTTTCACATAGTGATTGGCATGAGCACGCGTGAGTGGAAAAATCGCTTTATCAATAACTGAAAAGCTATTGCCATTTCTGGTCAATTCATCTGGAAACGTTTTCAGAATTTCACTTTCAAGTTGGTTCGCTTTTAAACTTTTAATCCGTTTGAGTTCGTCAGGCGAGTCGTACCAAACTAGCGAAGCGAAGTTATCAAACATAGGTAAAAAGGCTTTAGGGCCGCTCGATGTAAACTGCTGCCAGGTTACAGGTTCAACGGCGTTCTCCATCTTTATAGTGATCCCCATCGCCTGCTGCGCATATTGCCAACCTGTAGTGCCAATGCCCGCCGCCTTTCTCACCTGAGAGTTTGCGCCATCTACACCAACAAGCCAGCTCGCTTCAATGGTTCTGCCATTCGAAAGGCTGACCTTAGCCGTATTCGTTAATTGAATATCTTGCACCGTTTGTCCGGTAATGAGCTCAACATTGTCAAACTGCTTTAATGCGTGGTGGCATCCTAGCTGCAACAATCGGTTTTCCACAAAAAAGCCTAGTTGGGGCATGTCGATACTTTGTGCGGTAAAGTCTGTTCGATGGGCTGGGTCGTCCCACACGCTTAGGCCTGTGTAAGGTTTAACACGCATGGCGGCTATGTGTTCCCAAGCGCCAAGGGCTTTTAACAACGTTACCGATGCTTCGCTGATGGCTGAAACCCTTAAGTCAGGCCCCGTCTCAGCGTTAAAAGGTGCTGGTAGATACGGCTCTATCACTGCTACCTTAAACTGCTGCTGAGCAAGTCCCAACGCAAGTGCAGCACCTACCATACCGCCGCCATTAATACAAAAATCGACCATTTACTCTCCTTAAAACACGCACTTGCATTATGTCTTAAAACACAAAGCGCTGTGAAGTAAAACGTAGAACTGGCTTGCCCTAGATCAATTCTTAACGAATCGTCTCAAGATACTGGGAATATGCTTGCATAACAGGTAAAATATGCGGCTATTTTGAACATCTTCCTGTAACTGACATTATCAGTGTTTTTTACGTGGTGATTTAAGCGCCTCACGTAAAATAACATTCTGGCAGCCACCTTTTCTAAACAACGGTGAAACTGCTCTCACTTACAGGAACACTAACAGGTTATCGAATAGTTGTTATGACTAAAAAGCTGTATATCAAAACCTGGGGCTGCCAAATGAACGAGTACGACTCGGAGAAAATGGCAGACTTACTAGACTCAACGCATGGCTACAGTGCTGCAGAAAGTGCTGAAGAAGCCGATGTTATTTTGCTTAACACATGCTCAATTCGTGAAAAAGCACAGGAAAAGGTGTTCCACCAGCTGGGCCGTTGGAAAACACTTAAGCAAGATAAACCTGAACTTATTATCGGTGTGGGCGGCTGTGTAGCCTCTCAAGAAGGTGATACTATTCGTCAGCGCGCGCCGTTCGTAGACTTAGTTTTTGGTCCACAAACACTGCACCGCTTGCCTGAAATGATCAATCAGCTTCAGGGCGGCGCAAAGTCAGTCATTGACGTTAGCTTCCCGGAAATTGAAAAATTTGACCGTTTGCCTGAGCCACGTGCTGAAGGTCCAACGGCGTTCGTTTCAATCATGGAAGGCTGTTCAAAATACTGCACATTCTGTGTTGTGCCTTACACCCGCGGTGAAGAAGTAAGCCGTCCTGTTGACGACGTGTTGCTTGAAATCGCTCAGCTTGCAGGTCAAGGCGTGCGTGAAGTCAATCTTCTAGGTCAAAACGTTAACGCGTATCGCGGTGAAAATTACGACGGTACAATTTGTCGTTTCTCTGAGTTGCTTGAATTAGTAGCGGCCATAGACGGTATCGACAGAATTCGTTACACCACCTCACACCCGGTTGAATTTACTGATGACATTATAGAAGCATACGCGTCTATTCCGGAGTTAGTAGACCACCTACACTTGCCTGTTCAAAGCGGCTCTGACCGTATATTGAACTTGATGAAGCGTGGCCATACAGCAATCGAATACAAGTCTAAAATGCGTAAGCTGAAGAAAATTCGCCCGAACATTAGCTTGTCGAGTGACTTCATTATTGGTTTCCCAGGTGAAACAGATGCCGACTTTGAAGCCACCATGGATTTGATTCAGGCAGTCGATTATGACCTTAGCTTCAGCTTTATTTACAGTGCTCGCCCGGGTACGCCTGCTGCCGACGCAGTAGATGACGTAAGTGAAGAAACTAAGAAGCAACGTCTTCACCTACTACAGCAGCGTATTACGCAACAGGCTCTTCGTATTGCTCGTCACATGGTTGGTACAGAGCAGCGAATATTGGTTGAAGGTCCGTCAAAGAAAAACCCAATGGAGCTTTCGGGACGTACTGAAAATAACCGTGTAGTGAACTTCGAAGGCACACCAGACATGATTGGCGAATTCGTTGATGTAAACATCACTGACGTATTCACTAACTCATTACGTGGTGAAGTTGTGCGCAGAGAGAGCGAAATGGGCTTGCGTGTTGCCGTTTCGCCCCAATCTATCATGGCAAAGCATCAGGCAGATTTGCCAGATGAGCTTGGCGTGGGTCAATTTAACCCAGCCTAAATACATTTTATAGCGAGGAAAAAAGTAGCTTGAGTACATTGGTTAGTAACGAATTTGAATTAGAACCGGCAGATAGCAAACGTTTGTCGAGTTTATGTGGCCCCTTTGATGACAACATTAAACAAATTGAGCGCAGGTTAGGGGTAGAAATTACCTACCGAAATAACGCATTCAAGGTGTTGGGTGAACCGCAGCAAATAAAAAGTGCCAGCGAATTACTTAAGCTTCTTTATATAGAAACTCAGCCTATTAAGGGCCGTATTCCCGAGCTAGAAGCGGAACAAGTTCATCTTGCCATTCAAGAAGCCCGTGTTATTGAAAAAGACGCAACAGGCGGCTACGGCAAAGAAGTGAATATTAAGACCAAGCGCGGTGTGATTAAGCCGCGTAACCCTAACCAAGCGCAATATGTGGCGAACATTGTAAACCACGATATTACTTTTGGTATTGGACCTGCTGGTACGGGTAAAACCTACCTAGCCGTCGCTGCTGCTGTGGACGCGCTTGAGCGACAAGAAATTCGCCGTATCTTGCTTACCCGCCCGGCGGTAGAAGCGGGTGAAAAGCTCGGTTTCTTACCCGGCGACCTTTCACAAAAAGTTGACCCGTACCTTCGTCCGCTTTACGACGCCCTATTTGAAATGTTGGGCTTCGAGAAAGTAGAAAAGCTTATGGAACGCAACGTCATTGAAGTTGCACCGCTGGCCTATATGCGCGGTCGAACGCTGAACGATGCCTTTATTATCCTGGATGAAAGTCAAAACACCACGGTAGAGCAAATGAAAATGTTCTTAACCCGTATTGGCTTCAATTCAAAAGCGGTGATCACCGGAGACATCACGCAGGTAGACTTACCTCGCGGTGCAAAATCAGGTCTTCGTCATGCTATTGAAGTGTTAAGTGAAGTGGATGACATTTCTTTCAACTTCTTTAACGCTGAAGACGTGGTCCGCCACCCAGTGGTTGCGCGCATCGTAAGAGCCTATGAAGTGCACGATGCTGAACAAGAGCGTCTTCGCAAAGCACGTAAAGAAGAAGCGTTGCGACTTCAACGTGAACAGGCTTCTCAAGACGATAATGCCACGCAAACGAAAGACGACAACGCATCGTGAGTGCCATTATTGATGTACAGCAAGCGTTTGAAGGTGACGAGGCCATTTTGTCGGCCATTCCCTCACCTTCGGAACTTGAGCTTTGGGCTAACGCCGTGCTCAAGTACGAAGGGTTAGCTGAGCAAGAAGTGACCATTCGCTTTACTGACGAAGCCGAAAGTCAAAGCCTTAACCATGAATACCGAGGAAAAGATAAACCCACAAATGTTTTATCTTTTCCGTTTGAAGCGCCTCCAGGTATAGAAATAAACCTTTTAGGCGACCTGGTTATTTGTGCCCCCGTTATTAGTCGAGAAGCCGAAGAACAGCATAAAGACGTAAGCAACCACTACGCGCACATGACTGTTCACGGGCTATTGCATTTAATGGGTTACGACCATATTGACGATGCGGAAGCTGAGGAAATGGAAAGCAAGGAAATTGATATTCTTGCGCACCTTGGCATTGCTAATCCTTACGAATCTATTGATTAACAATTCAATATAAATCATTGTTAGTTAAGTACTTTAACACTTAATAACAATAAAACATTGACGACCAGCGAGAACCATTTTAACGTTGGCGTTGAACTAACAATTAAACGGACATTATGAGCGACGATAATCCTCACTCTACCAACGGCTCATCAGGCAAGAGTTGGTTAGATAAACTAAAAAATTCAATTTCTGGCGAGCCGAGAAGTAAAGAAGAGTTAGTATCGGTTATTACTGATGCTGAACAGAACGAAATCATAGACCCACAAACCCGCGAAATGATTGAAGGGGTTATTGGGGTAAATGAAATGCGAGTAAGGGATATCATGATCCCTCGCGCTCAAATGACCACCATCGATGTAGAGCAAAAGGTAGAAGAGTTTTTACCTGTAATGCTTGAATCTGCTCACTCCCGTTTCCCTGTTATCAGCGAAGATAAAGACCACATCGAAGGTATCCTGTTAGCAAAAGATCTTTTGGCTTTTGCATTTAACGCGGAAAAAGAATTTAACCTTCGCGATATTCTTCGCCCAGCGGTTATTGTTCCAGAAAGCAAACGCGTGGACGTTCTGCTTAAAGAGTTCCGTCAGCAACGCTACCACATGGCCATTGTTGTAGACGAATATGGCGGTGTGTCTGGTCTAGTCACGATTGAAGATATCCTTGAAATTATCGTGGGTGAAATTGAAGACGAATACGATACGGAAGAAGATGGTACCGATGATATTCGCCCGTTAAATAAATCAACATACTCTGTTAAAGCCTTAACGCCGGTTGACGATTTTAACGAGTTTTTTGAAACCAAGTTTAGCGAAGAAGAAGCCGACACTATTGGCGGTATTGTGCTGAAAGCGTTTGGTCATATGCCTGAAACCAATGACGAAATCACCATTGGCGACATTCAATTTAAAGTGACTAACTCTGATAAGCGCCGACTTATCCAACTTAAGGTTTCAGTGCCTTCGCTCGAATAGTGAAGTAACGCAAACTACGCCTGTTTCAGCATAGGGCAGCATGATTTTATGCGTGCTCACCCTATGTTGACGTAAGAACTCTATTAACCACGATCAGATGACTCCTATGCTGAAACGGTTTACTCCCCACCTTCTTCTTTTACTAAGTGGTGCAAGCTTAACCCTTGCTTTCGCTCCCTTTAACATGTGGCTTTTAACTATTCCTGCGCTTGCACTTGCTATACGTCAGGTGATAAAGCTCAAACATCGTCCATTTTTAGCCGGATGGCTGTTCGGTGCGGGATGGTTTGGAGCGGGTATAAGCTGGGTTCATGTGAGTATTGCCGACTTTGGCGGGCTTCCCATTGCGGCATCTATTGGCATTATGGCGTTGCTATGTGGTTACTTATCGCTTTATCCTGCGCTTGCCACCAAGTTAACCGCCAAGTACTTCTCTCCCCACTTGTGGCCAATGGCGTTACCTCTTTTCTGGGTTGCGGCTGAGTGGTTACGAAGCTGGATGCTAACCGGCTTTCCATGGTTATCTATAGGGTATAGTCAATTAGAGAGCCCTCTTTCAGGCTTTGCGCCAATCATCGGAGAAACGGGAATAAGCGCGCTTATCGTTATCAGCGCTACGCTATTTGCGTTGATACACAATAAGCGAACTTTCGCCAACGCAGTGCTAGTGGCGCTGTGCTTATTTACCAGTGGCTACCTTCTTAAACAACATACTTGGGTTGCCCCCCAAAAAACCTACTCAGTAGGCATGGCTCAAGGCAACATCGCGCAAAGTCTGCGATGGGTGCCAGAGCAAGATGGTCCAACCATGGACACCTACTGGAAATTAACTGAAAGCTTATGGGATAACGACCTCATCATTTGGCCTGAAGCCGCGGTCCCTAAGTTAGAACCATTAGCCCAACCTTATCTTGCTAAAGTTAACGAAAGAGCCTTTCAAGAGAACACGGCACTTATTACGGGTATTGTTAATTACAACTGGGAAACTGATGAAGCGTGGAACAACCTAATTGTGCTAGGTAAACGTACGCCAGATGCCGCTTATCCCGACTATCAATATTTCCACAACAACCGATTTTCGAAACATCATCTATTGCCCGTAGGCGAATTCGTACCCTTTGAAGACTGGCTTCGCCCGCTCGCTCCCCTATTCGATTTACCTATGTCATCATTCTCTCGCGGTGACTATCAACAGGCAAACCTTGAAGCTAACGGCATTCACCTAGCCCCCGCTATCTGTTTTGAAATTGCGTTTCCTCATCAAGTGATGGCAAATGTATATGAAAATACCGACATGATCATAACCGTGAGTAATGATGCGTGGTTTGGTCACTCACATGGGCCTGCTCAGCATTTGCAGATAGCGCAAATGCGCGCCCTTGAGTTAGGCCGCCCTGTCGTTAGAGCGACAAATAATGGCATTACGGCTTTTATAGACCACAGAGGCGAAATAACTGCTCGGCTACCTCAATTCATGGCAGGTAATATTTCGGCGCCAGTTGTCGCAACCAGAGGGTTTACACCGTATTACCATCTTCAAGAGCTAGGTGTTTGGTTTATAGTTATTTTGCTATTTGTTAGTGCGTTACTTCTTAGACGAAGACAGAGTTGATCTGTACAAGTTAAAGGTACCGACACAATAGTCATTCAATAATAATACTAACTCGATGTAGGACATGTTGAACTTGTTTTTTTGCAAAGTTCAATGTGTGCTAATTAAGGAAATACTTGTGAACTGGGTTTCTCTTTTTTCAAAAAAACTACTCACCTTTTCTATCACTGCCATTGTTTGCTCTACTGCTGTTTTCGCAGAGACAACGGTAATTACTGCAGATCGCATGATTGACGTTGCTAACGGGAAAGTCGTCAAACAGGCGGCTGTTATTGTAACGGACAATATAATTACTGCATCTGGTCGTCTTAAAGACCTGACAGTTCCAAACGAAGCAACACGTATTGATTTAGGCAATGCAACGCTAATGCCTGGGTTAATGGATATGCACGTACACTTAACCAGTGATGCAACTCGACACGGGTACAAGCGTTTAGAAGTATCACTGCCCCGCGCGGCTATTACTGGCGTTAAACACGCTAAAGCAACGTTAGATGCAGGTTTTACCACTGTGCGTAATGTGGGTGCACCTGGTTTTGCTGATGTTGCGTTAAGAGATGCCATCAACGCGGGCGACGTAGTGGGACCGCGCATGTTTGTAGCTGGGCCAAGCCTAGGCGTAACTGGCGGCCATTGTGACAGCAATCTTTTGCCCTATGAGTATGACAATTATAGCGAAGGTGTAGCCGATGGCCCGTGGGAAGTACGCAAAAAAGTACGTCGAAATATTAAGTACGGCGCTACCGTGATCAAATTCTGCGCTACAGGTGGCGTTTTGTCTAAAGGCACAAAAGTAGGTGCACAGCAGTACACATTCGAAGAAATGAAAGCCCTCATTGATGAGGCCCATTTACGTGGTTTGACAGTAGCGACTCATGCTCATGGCACTAATGGCATTAAAGCAGCCATTAAAGCGGGTGTAGATTCAGTAGAACACGTAAGTTTGCTTGATGACGAAGCGATAGATTTAGCGAAAAAGAACGGTACTTACTTCTCTATGGATATTTACGTAACTGAATATATTCTGGGTGAAGGAGAGAAAGCCGGTATTCTAGAAGAAAGCCTGAATAAAGAGCGTATTGTTGGTAAAACTCAGCGCGAAAACTTTGAGAAGGCAGTTAAAGCTGGTGTAAATATGGTATTTGGTTCCGATGCCGGGGTTTACCCTCACGGTGATAATCCTAAGCAGTTTGCCCGGATGGTGAAGTTCGGTATGACCCCCATTCAGGCTATTCAAGCTGCTACTATTAACCCTGCCCGCTTACTGAAACAAGAAGCTACCCTTGGAAGTTTGGAAAAAGGTAAGCTGGCAGATATCGTCGCAGTGCCCGGCAACCCACTAAATGATATGAGCCTTATGGAAAAAGTGGGCTTTGTTATGAAAGATGGACAAATTGTGAAGCAGTACGCGATGTGATGAATGGCCGCTAAAAGAAAATCTTTAGTTTGTAGTTCATAGATTGCAGCTTGCTGCACGGAGCAGAGGATAGTCGCTACGCAAGGTCAATAGCTTAGCAAAACATCACACTGCATCAGACTAAGAAATAAAAAACGGCGCTAACTTCATTTGAAGTAGCGCCGTTTTTGTTAGCAGCAACTACCTTACAACAGATAGGTAGTCTACCCTGTTAAACGTTACCTGCCGCCTGGATAGCAGTAAGTGCTATGGTAAATACAATATCGTCAACCAATGCACCGCGACTTAAATCGTTAACGGGCTTTCGCATGCCTTGCAGCATTGGGCCAATACACACTAGATCGAAGCTACGCTGTACCGCTTTGTAAGTGGTATTTCCGGTATTGAGGTCAGGAAAAACAAACACGTTTGCCTTACCAGCAACAGGGCTATTTGGTGCCTTGCTCTTGCCCACACTTTCGATAGCCGCTGCATCGTATTGAAGTGGACCATCAATAAGTAAATCAGGGCGAAGGCTTTGCGCAATTTTGGTCGCTTCTCTCACCTTTTCTACATCGCTTCCTGCACCTGACGAACCAGTGCTGTAGCTAATCATCGCAACCCGCGGTTCAATACCAAACATTTGTGCAGATTCCGCAGATTGAATAGCAATATCAGCGAGCTGTTGAGCGTTGGGATCTGGGTTAATTGCACAGTCGCCGTAAACCAAAACTTGGTCAGGCAACAGCATAAAGAATACTGACGACACCAAAGACGCGTTTTCAGCGGTCTTTATTAACTGGAGCGCTGGGCGAATAGTGTTCGCAGTTGTATTTACTGCACCTGACACTAATCCATCCACGTCATCTTGCTGAAGCATCATCGTGCCCAGAGTTACGTTATCTTCTAACAACTCTTGGGCAACCACTTCCGTCACACCTTTATGGCCGCGTAGCGCCACTAAGCTCTCAACATAGTCTTTTTTAATGGCCGACGGCGAGAGAATTTCAACGCCTTCGCTCAGTACAACACCTTGCTGTTCTGCTACCCGTCTAATCTCAGTTTCATCGCCTAGCAATACAGGACGAGCAAGACCCCGTTTGGCACAAATAGAGGCCGCCACCACGGTTCTTGGCTCGTTTCCTTCAGGAAGCACAATGCGTTTATTTACCTGCCTTGCACGGTTTGTTAGGTAAAAACGAAACGCTGATGGAGAGAGTTTTTTCTGGCGCGACACTTTTTGGGTAAGTGAATTTACCCAACTTGCGTCTAAACTTTCCGCAGTGTGAACCATCACCTTTTCAATGCGTTTACTGTCATCTACAGGTACTTCCTGATTAAAAGCGTGAAGTGCTTGTGCTGTTTGCCACGTATTGGAATTTACCAGCATAACCGGTAAGCCCGTTTCCATGGCCTGGCTACACAACGCCATAATGTTTTCATCCGGCTGATAGCCGCCGGTAAGCAAGAGCGCGCCTAGCTTTGTGCCGTTTAATGCAGCTAAACAGCACGACACAAAAACATCGCCGCGATCACCCGACATTACAAGTAGCGCCCCCGGCTTTAAGGTGTGCGTCATGTTGTGAATTTCTCGCGCGCAAAACGTGACACTACTTAAACGCCGCTCAGCCAGCTCACCTTCGTTTAACAAGCTAGCGTTAAGATGCTTCGCTACGTCGGTGGCGCGAGGAGATACTAAATCAGCGCTCCAGTCAATTGTGCCAAGTAGACTCAAGCCCTTTTTGAAAATAGGCAAATCACGTAACGCTTGGGATCGCTCTTCGTCGTGCTCAGGGGCTTCTATTGCGCCAATATCAGCGCGTAAGCGACCATGTTCATCAAAAGGCGCGTTAACCTTATTGAAGATACAGCCCACTACTTTTTGACTTTTGTGACCGCCATAGGTGTCTACAACGATTTCGAGGCGATGATTGATATCCGTGGTCGACTCATTTCCCGGCACAGCCACGAAAACGATGTCGGCATCAAGTGCCCGACTAATTTCTAAATTCAGGCGTTCTGCATAAGGATGATGGCGAGTTGTCACCAATCCTTCAATAACAGTAACAGCCTCTTGAACATTGCTTTCTTCAAACCGCTCGATGATCTCCTCTAAGAGTTCATCGGTGCTGTCGTTACTGATCATTCGCTCTACGTATTCAAGCTCGAAAGGCGTGATGGGAGACACACTGGCATGGTGCGCAATAATTGCTGTAGAGCGCTCTTCGCCGTTATCGCCTTTGCGCGGCTGTGCAACGGGCTTAAAGAAATTGAGCTTTATGCCTTGTTCCTCGATAGCACGAACAAGGCCCATGCTGACCGTAGTTAGGCCAACACTTGTGCCTACGGGGATCAACATAATTCTGCGAGACATAGTTACTCCTGCTTTTGCTAACGCGTTGGCGTTGCTTATATAATTTACGCGAAGGTTGCAGCTTCTGCGGCTATCACCCATTCTTCATTTGTAGGCACAACATAAACTGCCGTTGATGCGGTATCAGCGGTAATCTTTCCACCTTGACCAAATCGCGCGTCGGTATTTCTTTGCTCATCTAAGCTAATTCCAAAGTGGGCGAAATACCCCATAGTTGTCTCACGAATAAGCGATGAGTTCTCCCCTATTCCGCCTGTAAATACAATAGCGTCTAACGTGGGTACGGCTACCATATAACCCGCGATGTATTTAGCTAAGCGATAGCAAAAAATTTCAATGGCCAATAATGCACCTTCGTGACCTTCAAGCGCCGCATCTTCAAGGGTTCGACAGTCGTTACTCAGCTCTGAGATACCAAGTAATCCAGACTGTTTGTTCAGTAAATCACTTATCTCATCTGCGGTTTTGCCAAGCTTCTTCTGCAGCGTTCCCGGTAGACTCGGATCTAAGTCGCCACAGCGAGTGCCCATAACTAAGCCTTCAAGAGGAATAAAGCCAAGGCTTGTGTCTACTGCCACACCTTTTTCTATAGCCGACACACTGCAGCCATTGCCTAGGTGGGCACTGATAATGCTGGTATCTGAAACCGGCTTCTCAAGAATTTTTGCCATGCTATCAAGTATGAACTTGTGACTGGTTCCATGGAATCCGTAGCGTCTTATGCCGTGCTCGCGATAAAGCGACATGGGTAAAGCATAAATGAAGGCTTTTCGGGGTAAGGTTTGAAAGAAAGAAGTATCAAATACGACTACGTGAGGCAGGTCAGGGTAAGCCTCTTGCGCCGTGACGATCCCCTTTAGGTTCGCCATATTATGAAGCGGAGCCATGCTTGCATAATCTTCAATTGCTTTTAGTACGCTATCATCGACAAGTGCAGCCTGCTTAAACTTTTCACCACCATGAACAACACGATGCCCTATTGCGATAGGCTTAACGCCCGTACTAGCGATAACTTCTGAAATTGCGCTTAACGCTTCGGTATGGCCAGCTTTTTCAGGTAGTGCGCGTTTTTCTTTTTTGCCGTTTAACTTGTAAGACAAACTAGCATCACTATTACCTAGTGCTTCAGCAATACCAGACAGTCCAGCCTCTCCAGTGTCAGCGTCAATTATCGCGAACTTTACGGACGAACTGCCGCAATTTAAAACTATAACTTCTTTCTTCATTTTTTAAATTTACAAATAAAAGTGGTAAGACATTTTGCTTAACCAAATTGTAGCATTTATAAACAACCGGATTGGTTAAACAATTGCTAAATGTTTTATAAAAAACATCGCATACACTTACTGTATGTGAGGTTTTTTCTCAATATTTATTGAAAAGCACGCGATTCATTTCATGCCGTAAAAAAAGAAACAAATAAAACCAATAAATACATACACTTAAAATTAAATCCAAGTTTTTTGAAAAAAATATGCATTTTCTTTCTTGAAAAGTATTTGGGCCATTCCTATATATGTTTTGTCGGCGCTGAAAGGTCAGGTCGACAAAACCGCCGCCGCAGAGTCGGGGCATTTAAACTTTTAACATATTGCTTAATTTTGAGGATATGACTATGCGTACTATCGATCTATCTCCACTTTACCGTTCATTCATTGGTTCTGATCACCTAGCTTCTTTAATTGATGCAGCATCTCGTGCTGAGAAGCAAAGTACCTACCCGCCGTATAACATAGAGTTACTTGGCGATGACAAGTATCGTGTAACCATGGCTATTGCCGGCTTTAGTAAAGACGACGTCTCTATTCAGGTTGAAGAAAACACGTTGACGATTACGGGAACGAAGAAAACGGAAGCGGACGATAAAGAAAGCAAAGAGCGTAAGTTCTTACACAAGGGCATTTCAGAGCGTAACTTTGAGCGTAAATTCCAACTTGGCGACCATGTAAAAGTGCTAGCTGCAGATATGGAAAACGGTCTGTTACACATCGATATGGAGCGAGTCGTTCCTGAAGCCAAGAAGCCTCGTCAAATAGAGATTGGTTCTCGTTTAATTGAAAATTAATAGTTAGTTTCTTGGTTTGTTTCCCAACTTTTAGCGGCGCCTTTCGGCGCCGTTTTTTTTTGGGGCTTTAAAAAATCGCTTTAAGTTAGCGCTTACCTATTACTCAAGCGTTGTCGATTTCAATGGCGTAATCAGCTTTACCTGATTCACCAGACTTATAGTTACCTCGAAGATTTTTCCCCGTCAGTTCACCTGTAGCAGACCCTTCAATTGATATAAATTCGCTGCTTGCAACTCCATTCTCAAACTTACCGGCATGCTGAAAAGTAACCGTGCCGCGCATACCGTTTACTACGCCAACGAAGGTTTCAAACCCGGTAAATTTGGCAGACATCTGAGATTGATAAGACATCAAAAACTCGACATTAGATTCGCCACTCATTTCACCAGAATACACCTGCTTAATACTAGCGTGAGATACCTTAATTCCCTCTGATCTTTCACTAAGTGTGTCTTCGTCCCATTGAGTAATGGAAAAACTTCCTTTGAACGCCATAAATATCTCTTTATAAATGGTTTTTAGTTATAAACTGTAAACCCTAGCTTCTCAGAAAGAAAAAAACAGTCAGCAAATTGTAACAGGGTGTTTAGATAATCCCCTTAAGCATGGCTAACCCCACTGCGTTACAGGTGCTTGCGTCCTTGATTTCTCCACGTTTTATTTTCTCCTTTAACTCATTTAAGGAGAGTGAAACAACGCGCAAGTCTTCTTCCTCGACATCGAGTTTTTGTGCGCCTTGGGTGAGGCCTTTAGCTACATAAATGTGATAACCCTGATTACAAAAACCGTATGCTAAATATTGAAATCCCACATATTCCATTGAATCTGCAGTTAAGCCAGTCTCTTCTTTAAGTTCACCTTTCGCCAATTCAACAGGGTCGACATCAGGGTTACTTTCCCATGCACCTTGAGGCAACTCAAGCTGGCGCTCTTTTATGGTATAGCGATATTGCTCAACCATGTAAACCGTATCGCCTTCTATAGGTAAAATAATAGCGAAGTCAGGCTTTTCCACCACGCCGTAAATGCCTTCGTTTCCACTGCTGCGTTGTATTTTGTCTTCTCTTACGCGAAGCCATTTGTTTTCGTACACAACTTTTGTATCTAGTGTTTTAATATCAGCCATGCCTCACTCCTCACTCACTGTCTTTTTCGTTTCGAAGAAAACCTGCACTTTCTTCCGTCTCTTTAAGTGTTAGGCGATCGTCAGGGTTTTTATTAAACGCTCGGGTTTGTTGATTAACTTGATGAATGGTACTTGCATTGGCTAAGTCTGATTCATTAGTGATTGAAGCGATGGTCTCTCTACCGCGTAAGAATGCTTTAATTTCGTCGACGATTTCCTTCAATTCTCCGTCGTTTTTGTTCATTCCCATTACAAAGCGCGGGGCTTCCAGATTGTTCATACCGCTAGTGGCGAATATAGAAGTGTTAATTCGGCTAGTAATGATCCACGGTGTGATACTGCTTCTAACTACGACATTTTCAGACCGCGTAGAATAGTGAATAGCCATACCTGTTGAAACTCTAGACTCGGTATACGTGCCTTCGGTTTTCATGTACATAAGCAAAGAGTTAAAGTTCAGCTCGCCCCAAAACATGTGAGACGCGTTGTTTAAAATACTTCCTGCCGCTCTGAAAGTAAGCCAAGCGAATATCAGCATGAGCAAATTATTGACCATAGAAAAAGCATTGTTCAACAGTGCGCTGTTATCTACACCGATATTGATAACCAGATGTAGTAGCTCAGCAAGCTGTACGCCAGATGAGTAAAACAATACCGCGGCAACAACGACGGCAACTTGCGCAATGGCGCTCAACGCTACCTTAGCCCCTTTGGGTAATGCTAACCCCTCACTGAGGGTTGGCTGAGTTTCTATCAGTAATTCCCCTTCGAAACTCCCCTTCCCTTCAGCCTGCTCTTTAAGCTTAGGAACAAAGTCTGCGTATATTCTGTTTGGGACTTCCTTGTAACGACGGTTGGCAAGCACGATGTTTTCAATATTGATAAAAATCTCATTGGGATGAACAGACTCTTGCATGTTTGCTCGAAATTCGCTGACTTCAGTTTGCGGTGTCACTAAATCCATGCGCTTTTTAAGTAAGGGAAATACAAGACCTATCACCACGCCAATACTGATGAAAAGGTACACAAAATTCAGCCAAGCGCTAAAAAAAGCATGTTCTTCAGACCAAGTTTTAAGTTCATTGATATTACTTCCCACCACACCATCGAGAAACACACCCGCACCAAGAGGAACGACTAGTGCTAACCCAATGATCACACCAATTGATAACCCTCCCGCTTTAGCAAGTTGCGAGTTTCCTTCGTTATGGATGCCCTTTGCCGTAGAGGTCCAGTTGGCAACAAAATAGATAAGCAATACCAAAGAAAGAACAGGCATAACGACAATTTTTGCTACTTCACCTGCAAAGCCATTACTTACTAAAAAATAGACGATGGCGTAGGTAACTAAGCCCACGATAAGTGTCGCCCCCATGGCTAAAATTTCTTGGGCAAGATGGCGTAGCGGGTAAGGTAAAAAAACAAGCTTAGGAAAAATGCTGTGAACTAGCCGAGCGAGCCAGCCTTTTGGTTCCTCAAAGGTAGTATTTCGTCTTCCCATAAGCATAGAGTGCAGTGACTCTTTCGAGTAAAGCAGGGATTTTTGCTCTGCCTGAGCAGCATCTTGTTCAGATTTTGAGAAGTTGTAGGCCAGTGAAGTGGGAACCGTTCTACCTACAAAAAAGCGCATTAGTTGGAGGATACCAACCGCCGTATGGCGTATTCCCGATACCACTAAAACAAAACCCACCGCTAGCAAGGTATAGCCTTTCACCTTGTTGGCTTCAAATATTGCCGGTACGGTGAAAACAACGTAAACCGCTAACAATAGCGTTAAGACACCACCCAGTGTTCTAAGCGCTCCTTCTGTCTTAAATGGGTTCTTTATCCCTAGCGTCTGAGAACCAAAATCATAAGCCATGCTGCATCCTTTCGAAAAAAAAGGAAAATCATACTTAGAGTAAGATGATTGAGCAATGATTACTTACTTGAATCTCTCTACACGGTATCGAAAAGGCTTAGTAACTGATAAAAGATATCAATAAATGAGCTAGTGTATGAGAAAAGCAGAGAATAATTAAAAAGTATGGGAGTGGAGATAGCCAGCAGAAGGACTCTGCTGGCTTGCGTAGTTAGATATATTCTACTTCGATGATTTCAACTTCAACTGCGCCGGCTGGCGTTTGAATCGTTACCATGTCATCAAGCTCTTTGCCTATTAGGCCACGAGCGATAGGTGAATTAACCGAAATCAAGTTGTTCTTAATATCAGCTTCGTCATCACCAACAATACGGTAGGTGGTTTCTTCATCGGTATCGACGTTTAGAATGGTTACGGTAGTACCGAAAATAACCTTACCCGTATTTTCCATTTTGGTAACGTCGATAATCTGTGCATTTGATAGCTTGCCTTCAATATCTTGAATGCGGCCTTCACAGAAGCTTTGCTGCTCACGGGCCGCGTGATATTCAGCATTTTCTTTTAAGTCACCATGTTCACGTGCTTCGGCAATAGACTCGATAATACGTGGGCGTGTTTTGGTTTTTAGCTCATTTAATTCGTCACGCAGCATTTGAGCGCCGCGCGCTGTCATTGGATACTGACTCATGAATACCGTCTCACTTAGCTAGTAATTTAAACAGAAAAGTGCGCCGCGAAGGCGCACTTTTTATTCGTTCACACAAATGTAATATTGCTAGGATACCTCGTATCCTAGCGGTTGTCATTAGTGTTTGAGTCTAGCGTGTAGTTCTTGAACTGATGCCACTTTATTGCGGTCATCGGCAGACTTAGCACGGATAGTTGCAAACGCAGCGTTCATTGTCGTGGTGTAAGTCACTTTGTTTAGCAAGGCTTCACGACGAATGTACACTGAGTCGGTGATGGCTTGACGACCTTCTGTTGTATTGATCAAATACGCGTATTCGCCATTTTTGATTGCATCAACAATATTAGGGCGGCCTTCAGACATCTTATTAACCACAGTACTCATGATGCCGGCATCATAAAGCTCGGTAGCCGTACCGCGGGTAGCTTCAATGCTGAAGCCCGCTTCGACTAACGCTTTTGCCAGTGCGATCATACGAGGCTTGTCGGTATCACGTACTGAAATAAGCGCTTTACCTTGCTTAGGTAGTGGCGCACCCGCACCTAAGTTAGCTTTAGCATAGGCTTCTTCGAAGGTATCGCCAACGCCCATTACTTCACCCGTTGAGCGCATTTCTGGGCCTAGCAGTGGGTCAACACCTTGGAACTTAGCAAATGGAAGCACCACTTCTTTCACAGAGTAGAAAGGTGGAATCACTTCTTCTGTTACGCCCTGCTCGGCTAGGCTCACGCCAGCCATTACGCGTGCTGCAACTTTAGCAAGAGGTACACCCGTAGCCTTAGATACAAATGGCACAGTACGCGCCGCACGAGGATTAACCTCGATTAGGTATACTTCACCATCTTTAATCGCAAACTGTGTGTTCATCAGACCGACTACGCCAAGTTCAAGCGCCATGGCTTTAACTTGCTCGCGCATGACATTTTGAATCTCTTTTGAAAGCGAGTGTGGAGGTAATGAACACGCAGAGTCACCAGAGTGAACACCCGCTTGTTCAATGTGTTCCATGATGCCGCCAATCACTACGTCTTTACCGTCGCAAATAGCGTCGATATCAACTTCAATAGCATCATCCAAGAAACGGTCTAGCAATACTGGCGCGTCGTTAGACACTTTAACCGCTTCATTAAGGTAACGCTTAAGATCTTTGAGGTCATACACGATTTCCATCGCACGACCACCTAGCACGTAGCTTGGACGAACCACTAGCGGGAAGCCAATCTCTTCAGCCATAGTGAGCGCTTGCTCAACGTTAGTTACCGTGGCATTCGCAGGCTGCTTAAGGTTAAGCTTGTTCACCATTTGCTGGAAGCGCTCACGGTCTTCGGCACGGTCAATCGCTTCTGGTGAGGTACCGATAACCGGTACACCCGCCACCTCTAGTGCACGCGCCAGTTTAAGTGGCGTTTGACCACCATACTGCACGATAACGCCTTTAGGCTGCTCTTTAGCAACGATTTCAAGTACATCTTCCAGCGTTACTGGCTCGAAGTACAGACGGTCTGATGTGTCGTAATCGGTAGATACTGTCTCAGGGTTACAGTTAACCATAATGGTCTCGTAACCGTCTTCACGCATTGAAAGCGCCGCGTGAACACAGCAGTAGTCGAACTCAATACCTTGACCAATTCGGTTTGGACCGCCGCCCAATACCATGATCTTGTCTTTGTCAGTTGGCGCTGCTTCACACTCTTCATCATACGTTGAATACATGTAAGCTGTGCTGGTAGAGAATTCTGCTGCACAAGTATCTACACGCTTGTAGACAGGAGAAATTCCAAAGTCACGACGGGTTTCACGAATATCGCTTTCTGCCACTTTGGTTAGCTCAGCAAGACGCGCATCAGAGAAGCCTTTACGCTTAAGTGCGCGCATAAAGTCAGCATCAATACTCGGTAAACCAAGCTCTGCTACTTTAGCTTCAAGAAGAATAAGCTCTTCAAGCTGTACAAGGTACCAGCGGTCGATATTAGTAAGGTTAAATACCTCTTCAACCGTCATGCCCATACGGAATGCATCACCGATGTACCAAATGCGCTCTGCACCAGGCTGACGAAGTTCATAAACCACTTTATTACGTGACTCAGGGTCTTCAAGGTCAACCATTGGGTTCAGGCCTGTCGCACCTACTTCAAGACCACGAAGGGCTTTTTGCAGTGATTCTTGCTGGTTACGGCCAATGGCCATCACTTCACCTACAGACTTCATTTGGGTAGTCAGTCGGTCGTTAGCACCGGCAAACTTCTCAAAGTTAAAGCGTGGGATCTTAGTCACTACGTAGTCAATAGAAGGCTCGAAAGAGGCTGGCGTTAAGCCACCTGTAATATCATTCGCTAATTCATCTAGCGTGTAACCTACCGCAAGTTTCGCAGCCACTTTCGCGATTGGGAAACCTGTTGCTTTCGAAGCAAGCGCTGATGAACGCGATACACGCGGGTTCATCTCGATGATGACCATACGGCCAGTTTTCGGATCTACACCGAACTGTACGTTTGAACCGCCGGTTTCAACACCAATCTCACGCAGTACAGCCATCGCTGCATTACGCATTAGCTGGAATTCTTTGTCAGTCAGGGTTTGTGCTGGAGCAACTGTGATTGAGTCGCCGGTATGCACGCCCATAGGGTCGAAGTTTTCGATAGTACATACAATAATGCAGTTATCTGCTTTATCGCGTACTACTTCCATTTCGTACTCTTTCCAACCTAGCAACGATTCATCGATAAGCAGCTCGTTGGTAGGTGAAAGGTCTAAGCCTCGGTGACAAATTTCATTAAATTCATCAATGTTGTACGCGATACCGCCGCCGGTTCCACCCATGGTGAAAGACGGACGAATGATACAAGGGAAGCCGATGCGGCTTAGTACATCGTGCGCTTCATCCATGCTGTGCGCGATTTCCGCACGTGGACATTCAAGGCCGATGTTTTTCATTGCTTTGTCAAAGCGCTCGCGGTTTTCTGCTTTATCGATTGCATCTGCCGTTGCACCGATGAGCTCACAACCGAACTCTTCTAGTACGCCGTGCTTGTCTAGCTCTAGCGCACAGTTAAGCGCAGTTTGTCCACCCATTGTAGGTAAGATGGCATCTGGACGTTCTTTTTCGATGATCTTGCGAACCACTTCCCAGTGAATAGGCTCGATGTAAGTCGCATCTGCCATTTCTGGGTCGGTCATAATGGTTGCTGGGTTAGAGTTAACCAAAATAACACGGTAGCCTTCTTCTCGAAGGGCTTTACACGCTTGCGCGCCTGAATAATCGAATTCACAAGCCTGGCCGATAACAATAGGGCCAGCACCAATGATAAGAATACTTTGTATGTCGGTACGTTTTGGCATAGCGGGCTAATTCCTACTGCTTGTGTTGTTCAATAAGTTCAATGAAGTGGTCGAATAACGGTGCCGCTTCATGAGGACCTGGGCTGGCTTCAGGGTGTCCCTGGAAGCTGAACGCAGGCTTGTCGGTGCGGTGAATACCTTGCAGCGACTTGTCGAACAACGAAATGTGAGTTACTTCTAGGTTATCTGGCAAGCTAGACTCATCAACAGCAAAACCGTGGTTTTGGCTAGTGATCATAACTACATTGCGCTTAAGGTCTTTAACCGGGTGGTTTGCACCGTGGTGACCAAACTTCATCTTAACTGTCTTCGCACCACTTGCTATAGCAAGTAGCTGGTGACCAAGACAAATACCAAATACAGGCGTACCGGTTTCGACGATAGTTTTGATTGCGGTTACTGCATAGTCACATGGCTCTGGGTCGCCCGGGCCATTTGACAAAAATACACCGTCAGGATTCATGGCTAGTACGTCTTCAGCAGGCGTTTGCGCTGGTACTAACGTAACTTTACAACCGCGGTCAGCTAGCATGCGAAGAATATTATTTTTAACACCGTAGTCAAAAGCAACAACGTGATATTTGAACTCGCTTGGTGTTACATAACCTTTACCAAGTTCCCAACTGCCTTCTGTCCATGTTTTTGGCTCAGTAATACTTACTACTTTTGCCAAATCCATGCCTTTAAGGCCAGGGAAAGCTTTTGCTTGCGCTAGTGCGCTAGACTCGTCTAATTCATCAGAGCAAATAATGCAGCCGTTTTGTGCACCTTTGTCTCGCAAGATACGCGTTAAGCGACGTGTATCAATGTCGGCAATACCCACAACGCCTTTCGCTTTAAGGTATTCAGACAAAGTTTGCTGTTGACGAAAGTTACTAGCAACAAGAGGTAGGTCACGGATGATTAGACCTTTCGACCAGATTTTATCTGCTTCGACGTCTTCTTCGTTAGTGCCGGTGTTGCCAATGTGTGGATAAGTAAGGGTGATGAGTTGTTCAGCGTAGGATGGGTCGGTGAGAATTTCTTGATAGCCGGTCATGGAAGTATTAAAAACGACTTCCCCAACGGCGGAGCCTGTAGCGCCTATCGCCGTACCTTTAAAAACAGAACCATCCTCTAACACCAAAAGGGCAGAATTAGCCAAGTCAACCTCCAGATTAAGGATAACTATGTGTTTGTGCAGTTTTCTGCACAAACCCCACAAAAAACGGGAGTTATTGATAACAATACATCCCGTTTTACGATCTTTGCAGCTAATAAAACCGCACTCTTCAGCCATTTTGGCGGCCTCAGAATACGAAATTCTGGCAAATTCCGGCGAGTATACATCACTGACCGAAAATGGCAAATTTATTTGTAATAATTTACTAAAATACCGCTTATACCACCATTTTTGCGCAGAACCACCGAAAGTACGGCTTATTGCTCATTTAAAGTGCAACTTTAGTTTAACACTTTGATAACGCCCTCAAGCTCGCCTGCTAATTTAGCTACAGCATGCTGGCATAAAAACGCCTATAGCTTTAAATCCAGTACATCAACCATGGAGTATAGACCAGGTTCTTTTCCATACAACCACTTTGCTGCATGCACTGCACCTTTCGCAAAAGTAAGTCGACTTGATGCCTTATGCGTAATCTCTAGGCGCTCACCAATATCTGCAAATAAGGCTGTGTGTTCACCGACAATGTCTCCGGCTCGAATTGTTGCGAAGCCAATAGTACCTTGGTCGCGTTCAGGCTCTTTCCCTTCTCTGCCGTATACAGCACAGGTTTTTAAATCACGGCCCAATTCGTCGGCAATGGCTTCGCCAATGGCCATGGCTGTACCAGAAGGCGCGTCTTGTTTAAATCTGTGATGTGCTTCTGTTATTTCGATGTCAGCCGTTTCACCCAGCACACTTGCAGCTTGTCGAACTAGGGAAAGCATTAAATTTACGCCCACACTGTAATTAGCCGCAAATACGATAGGTATATGCTTTGCTGCTTCGTCGAGTGCCGCCAACTGTGAATCGTTTAATCCAGTAGTTCCAATAACAACAGGCATTTTATTTTTAACGCACCACGTAAGATTACTTTCAATAACCGAAGGCAGGGTGAAATCGATCATTACATCTGCATCATTACCACTTAAATCTGATAGCGCAGTACAATCAACGTCTTTTTTTCCAATGCCTGCAAGTTCGCCTACATTTAGTCCAACCCAAGGTGAATCATCGCGTACCGTTGCCACGCTAAGTTGTGCATCGTCACTTAAATCTAGCGCTTCAACTAAAACCCGTCCCATACGCCCGTTGGCGCCAAATAATCCTACTTTCATTTTTTCGTTTTACACTTTTTTAGACCTTCAACTGTGAGGCATTTTGCCAAATGCCGTCACTATTGCAATGTGAGATTCATATTAAATAGGCATAACAAGGAATCGGTAAGATTTAACCACTACCAATCTGCATAGTTCTTTGCCAAAGCTTCAGGCTCGGGTGTAAAAAAAATTCAGTACACGATGCTTAGGACATGTTGAGCTTTACTGCGCATTTTTGATGCAAAGATCAACATGTCCTAATTGCAACACTAAGACAAACAGAGGCTTTCTGCCGTTGGGCCTACTTGTTTTATAGAGAAAGTTAAGCGACGCTATGGCAATTAACAGATGACCGAGTACTTATTCGTCACCGCTGAACGGCAAGTGTGAGTAAGTCAAAATACAACCCAACTAAATTTACTATGCAAAAAACTCTTATATGGGATATTCCCACCCGGCTTTTTCACTGGCTTATTGTAGCGAGCCTTTTAGCGCAATATGCAACAGTAGAATGGCTTGAAAACAAAGTTCAATGGCACTTTTACATTGGGTACTTCACCTTATTCCTTATCGTTTTCCGCATAATCTGGGGATTTGTTGGTACGCAACACGCCAAGTTCAGTAGCTTTATTACTGGTCCCAGAAAGGTTTTCAATTATATAAAAACCTTATTTAATAGGCAGTCCGAACCCGCTATTGGCCACAACCCTTTAGGCGGATGGTTTGTCGTCGTTATGCTAGTGTTGCTTGCTATACAAGCGGTATCGGGATTGTTCATGACCGATGATATTTTCTTAGACGGTCCCTATCGCCAGTTAGCCGAAGAAGAAACACTAGCGCTAATGAACACTCTGCATCACCTTGCCTTTGATGTGTTACTGTACGTTATCGCACTTCATATAGGCGCGGTAATATTTTACAGCGTGTATAAGAAGCAAAAATTGGTTCCCGCTATGGTGCATGGCAATAAGGAGTCAGCAACAGCAGGTATTACTGACTCGCGAATTCTACGTGCTTTTGTTGTGGCGCTCATCGCCGCAGCAGCTGTATATGTGGCTATTGAAGTATACCCGCCAGCTCCACAGGCAGATGAATATTACTACTAGCTAAACAGCCGTGGGCTTGTTGACCAAGCCCTTCTCTCGCATGAGCGTCTCAATCTCGCTTACGCTTGACGGATCATCGATGGTTGAGGGTACGGCAACAGATTCATTGGCTGCAATTTGACGCAGAAGTTTGCGGAGTATTTTACCTGACCGGGTTTTGGGTAAACGATTGACGACGATGGCTCGCTTAAAGCACGCCACTGGCCCGATTTTATCTCGAACCCGTTGAACCAAATCTTGCTCAAGAGCCTGTTCATCAACGGTAACGCCGTCTTTTAGCAGTACCAATCCAACTGGCAATTGCCCTTTCAGTGCATCATGGATGCCTATTACACTACATTCAGCAATGGCAGGATGTCCTGCAAGCACTTCTTCCATTTCACCGGTAGATAACCGGTGCCCGGCAACGTTTATGACATCGTCGGTGCGACCCATAATAAATACGTAGCCACCTTCATCTACGTACCCGTTATCTCCGGTGCTGTAATACCCTTCAAATTCTCGTAAATAGCCATCAACAAACCGTTGATGGTCTTGCCAAATCGTTGTCAAACAACCTGGGGGAAGCGGTAACTTGATAGCAATAGCGCCTTTTTCACCGGTTACTTGCTGTTCATCAGCACCCTGCAATACCTTTACGTTAAATCCAGGTGTAGGCACGCTTGATGAACCGGGTTTCGTGGCCAATGGTTCAAGCCCCATCGGGTTTGAACAAATTGGCCAGCCAGTTTCGGTTTGCCACCAATGGTCGATAACGGGAACACCTACTTTCTCGCTCGCCCAGAAATATG
>NZ_JACSOE010000058.1:0-26718 GCF_014349115.1 Alteromonas sp. BZK5
AGCGAATATTTCAGAAAACTTGTCTGCGGCACAATCACGTATAAAAGATGCAGACTTTGCCGCTGAAACGGCAAAGCTGACGCAAAATCAGATTTTACAGCAGGCTTCGCAAGCCATTTTAGCACAGGCAAACCAAAGGCCTCAGGCAGCATTGAGCTTATTAGGCTAATATCATTACATTAAGTGAATAAACGTTCTATTATGGGCGTTTATTCAATTATCACGAGAGTGAGTGTGAGGAGGGGAAATGTCTGTTAACAGTTCTTTAGAATTTGGTAGTCCTCCATCTAGTTATCGCGAAAAAGAAGCCCTAACCACTGATAGTCGCGACAGCAAAAGTGTAAGTACTACTACAAAGGATGAAAATGCTGTTAGTTCGGATAGGTTGATTTCTGAAAAAGATGTGATCAGCGAAAAAAATGAACCTGTCAAAAAAGCAGAAGAGGAAAATTCGTCAATATCCTATATCGATAGTACAATAGAGGACAAGCTTCAAGTCGTAAATAAACAACTCTCTTTAAAGTCAACGAGCTTAGTCTTTGAGTTTGACGACATCAGTGAACCGCCAATTGTTAAAGTCATTGATAAAGAAAGTGGCGACGTAATCAGGGAAATCCCGCCAAAAGAATTGCGTGAAATAGCTAAAGCTTTAACAGATATTGCAGATAACATGAGTATAAGCGGTGGCGTCGAGCAGGGAAAACAATCATCTGGGATATTTATCGACGAGCGATTTTAATATTTGTTCATTTTGAGAGGCATTGCAGATGACGACAATAACAAATGCTGGAGTAGGCTCTGGTCTAGATTTAGAAGCGATAATATCCGCAACACTACAAGCTTCAAATCAACCTAAACTTCAAAAATTTGCTTCGCGTGAGTCTGAACTATCTGTACAACTTACGGGTATTGGCGGTATAAAATCCGTCATGAGTAAACTTCAAGACGTATTTGAAGAGCTCGCTTCACCAGATGAATTCAATCAGCGCGTTGCGAATGTTCGCCAACCCAGTAATGCTGAAACGCTAGGTGATCTAGTGTCTGTTAGGGCTGACGAAACAGCCACAACAGGGGCTTTTGAATTAAACGTACTGCAAATTGCCAAAGGCAGTAGAGCGCAAACTGACACGTCGAATCCCACGAATGTTTTTACTTCTGCAGATGAGGTGGTTACATCGGCAGCGGGCACACTCACATTTACTGCCGGCAGTAAGTCATTTGATATCGATATTGAAGCGGGCGCAACCCTTGAAGATATTCGCCAGAAAATTAACAATAATGCTTCGTTTGGCGTGTCGGCTAACATCATCAATACTGGCAGCGAAAGTTTATTAGTTTTTGAGTCAAGTGAAGCTGGCGCCGGAAATGATTTGGTGATCACCAACAATAATTCCGAGCTAGATAGACTCTCCACTGTCGCGAACGCTGGCGGCCCTGGAGGTTTAGTAATTGGTGCGGAAGACAGCGCACAAGATGCCATTATTGAGGTAGACGGCATTCAAATTAGCAATTCAAGCAACGTGTTTACCAATGCTGTGCAAGGCCTAACTATCACAGCAAAACGCGAAAGCGAAGCATCTGAAGTCGCCAATGTTGATGTTGAGTTCGACAGAGAAGGTGTAACTACCAAAATTGATGAATTTATCGCTGCGTTTAACAACACTATAGATATGATTGGTCAACAATCTTCTTCGGTAAGTTCGCCTTTATTTGGTGACGCTACTGTCCGCTCAATTAAAGACCAACTTACCAATGCGCTCACCACAAAGATTGAAGGTGCAGGCGATTTTGAAACAATTTTTGATATTGGACTATCGCTTAATGAAAATGGCAAATTAGAAAAACAAAATGTAGTGAGAAGTCTTAACGAAGCGCTCGATACCAATTTTTCAGATATTGGAAAATTGTTCACCAATACGGGTGGGCTAGCGGATACCTTTGGAACTATTTTAGAGAACTATGTTGACTCGTCTGGCGTGTTAAAGCAGCGCCAAGACATTCTTAATCTACAAAAAGATGATCTTGAGGATGACCGCTCAAATCATCAATTCCGCATGCAGCAGTTAGAATCCAGCTTGCGTCAAAAATATGCATCATTAGATACTTTGATTGCATCAATGCGAAGTTCTGGCGACTATCTTATGGGTCAATTAAGCTCACTTCCTGGATTTACTAGAGAGTAAGCTTTGCTAGTTTCCTGTGATTTAAAAATTAAGTGAATGTATTATGAACGGTAAAATAAGGCATTATCAACGTGAGGCACTAAAAACACGTCTTGCGAGCGCAGACCCTTTTGAAGTAACCCAAATGCTTATGGAAGGCGCCCTTGAATCGATGAAAATCGCAAAAATTAACATCGAAAATAAAGATTTAGAAAACAAAAGTAAATTTATTGCGAAAGCGACTACTATAATAGATACATTGCGTTTGAGTTTAGATTATGAAGCTGGTGGTGAAATATCCATCAATCTTTCAGATCTGTACCGCTACATGTCTGAGCGACTGCTTGAAGCAAGTATCGGGAATGACATCGCCAAAATTGATGAAGTTATTGACTTGTTATCAGGTATAAAAGGTGCGTGGGACCAAATAAGCGAAAGTGATCGCAACGCAGCCTATACGCAAATGCAAAATAAGACTGCCATAGGTGAGTAACGATATTTTTTCTAGTGTCTATGATTTATCGGTAAAATTAGCGAACTATATTGGCGCTGAAGAATATGACAAAGCGACGCAGACAGCTGATTTTCTGGATAAAGAAATTATGAAGTTAGACCGTGCTGCACTGCTTAATTTAAGTGGCGACCAAATTACCTTTTTACACGATCTTGCGCGATGGCTGACCGATCAGGACGGTACATTGCGCGAGCGCAGCAAAAACCTTATTGATATCATCGCACCACTGAACGATCATAGCATGTTGAAACATAGAAAAAAGTACTAGAGATACGCATTAAATGGATAATATACAAAAGACATTAAAAGCACTCGAAGAGAAAATTGAAGCAACAATAAAAAAACAACAAAAACAAAAACTTTTCGAAGAAAATTCCAATGCGGTATACCTGAAAAACCTTGAAGCCTTTAAGCTTTATTTCCCCGACCTTTATCAACAGATTCAAAATTTTAAGCCGCGAGAAGACTTTAACCTTTTTGTTACTGAGTCTGGGCATGGAAACTTTATCCCTAAAGGGCAAACTAAGCCTTTGTACGGCAATAACCCAGTTGAACAATCAAAAAAACAGGTTGAAAAATATACAGATAAAGCATTCTTCGGGCGTATGGAGCTTTATCGTTCCGTACCGGCAGGAATGAGGGTAGATAAGCGTATCCATATTCGTTATATGGCAGATCTCGTTGAATCTTTTATCGAGTCTGATTTAGAAAATGAAGAAATAATAGGAAGCTTGCCTAAGCATTTTCCCACGTGCATGATGTTCGGTTTAGGCTTGGGTTATGCCCTTTCAACATTACTTGAGCAGTTCTCTTTTGACTACGTATTTGTTTGCGAACCTGACTTTGAAACCTTTTACGCCAGCCTTTTTTGTATTGATTGGAGCACAATTTTACACGAGTCAGACGAACAGGATCGCAGTGTATTTTTGAAAGTTGGTGTGTCGTTTGAAATTTTTCTGCAAGAGTTGATGAGCATTGTCGACAGTGTAGGCCCCTCGTCATTAGTAAGCAGCTTTTGCTATCAACATACGCCTGGTGCTGAAGTTAACGCATTAATAGAGCAGTTTTTCGAAAACTTTGAACTCATACAATTAGGTTATGGGTTTTATAATGATGCGGTAACCGGGCTTGCGCATACAATAGAAAATGTTAACGAGAACCGCTGCCCAGTGTTTCTCCCTACCAAGGCGAACAAATCCAAACTAAACGGGCTCACAGCTTATGTAGTGGCGAACGGGCCGTCTTTAGACGAAGCCATAGAGGTAATCAAAGAAAACAAAGACAATGCGATTATCTTTGCGGCAGGAACGGCCCTCAATTCTCTTATCAAAGTGGGTATTACGCCGGATTTCCATGTGCTTGTCGAGCGTCCAAAACTCACTTATGACTACTTAGTTGAAACCGTCGATTTAGCCTACTTAAAGAATCTGAACTTATTGACCGTTGATGTTATGTACCCAGAAGTCCCCCCTCTGTATCAGTGGTCAGGAATGAGCTTAAAAGGGCCCGAGGCAGGCTCTTTGTTTTCACAATATGAATTTCTAAAGTCACACCAACAATTTCTTCCCGCGCTGGCTTCTTCTGGGCCTTTAGTTGCGAATACAGCGTTGGCGTTTGCCACCGCCTTTGGGTTTGAAGAAATCTACCTGTTTGGCGTAGATAATGGCTACCCTGTAAGTGGCCAAACGCATTCCAAGCTTAGTATTTATAATGAAAAAAACCGCAATGAAGCGTTTAATGTGTCAGCCGATGAGGCAACACATATGCTTGACGGCAACTTAGGCGGGAAAGTTAAAGCGATTAGCCTAATGGTACAAGCGAAACAGAAAATGGAGTCGCTTATTAAGAGCACGCCTAAAACCAGTTTTTACAATGTAGGCTCAGGGGCCAAAATTGAAAAAGCTGAACCGCTCTATGCTGACGATGTCCTCCCCACCGCCGGAAAACAAGACAAGAAGCGTGTTGTAGAAGCGATGAAAACAAGCTTCTTCACTAACATCACTTTTGACGAACCAGAAAAATCCGTGGGCAAAGAAGAGTTTGCGTCTTTGTGTGATTATTTGATTGAGATAGCCAACCGACCGTTTCATTCAAGAAAAGACGCGTCAGACCTGTTAAAGGCGCAGTCTAGAGTGGTGTATGCCTATCGCGGGAAAAAGTTTGGGCACCTTTATCATGTAATAAAAGGCAGCATGATGTACTTCCACTGTCCGCTATTAAGCTTGTTGTATTTTTACACTGATGAAGCGAAGACCCTTAAAGCGTTCGCTTCAGGCTTGGTGGTTTGGAAAAACTACATTAATGCGATGAAGTCTGACTATCCGGATGCATGGGAGAAGCGTTGTGAACACTCACTAGCGGCAGAATTGCAGCTTAAAAAAAGCGAATGAAGAAAGTTAACGCCTATTTTAAATTCGCGCCTAATTATTTGTCTCGTGTCTGGGTAGGACATATTTTCCGAGAAAGCGCGATTTGCTCATATCTATAAATATTTGCAATTTTTGATTGTATTCTAGTCGTTGAGATAGCACCTATTAATCGAAGTATCCAAATGCGCGTTTTAAATGGAGTGGTACCCCTCTCTAACTTACCATTACTAAATAATCAAAGTTCCCCGTTTGCTCAATTAAGGAATTTTTAATGCCGAATATTAGAGTTTGTTGGCCTGATATTTGCATTATTCGACTTGTATGCTTTTACTTGATGATTGGCACTTAATTGACACTTATAACTACATGAAATATTGCAAAAATTGTCTCACTACTGATTTACGCCCCAATTCATCATTCGTCGATGGCGTTTGTATAGCCTGTCGGTATTCTAATAGTATCGAACCAGACGAAGAAAAGTATCGTTTGAAGCTTAACCAGCTGAAGCAAAGTATTACGCAAAGTCGCAGGAAGCAAAGTAAAAACACTAAGAAAGCTCAGTACGATTGCATTGTTGGTGTGAGCGGAGGAAAAGATAGTACTCGCCAAGCTCACTGGGTCAGAGACCGACTTGGTCTGAGGCCTTTATTAGTATGTTGCGCTTACACGCCGAAACAGATGAGTCAAGTAGGCGCTGACAATTTATCCAATCTTATCGAAATGGGTTTTGATTTGATGACAGCCACGCCTGCACCTAAGACTGCTGCCAAGCTAGCTTTAGACTCGTTCATACAGTTTGGTAATGTATGTAAGTCTACTGAAATGGCATTGTTCTCTACTGTTCCAAGACTAGCCATTGAACTAGGTGTCTCTACGATATTTTGGGGAGAAAATCCTGCGCTCCAAGTAGGGGATAGCGCTGTGGAGGGCCTCGATGAGTTTGACGGAAGCAATTTGCGCAAACTCAATACTCTAACTGATGGCGGAAACGAATGGCTATCCAATGCGGTTAAAGCACCATACAAAGCCCATCATTATTTTTATCCCGACGAATACGAGTTCAATAAAAAGAAAATAAAGATTTTTTATCTTGGTCCGGCTTGGGATGACTGGAGCAATGAAAACAATGCAACATATGCAGCCCTTAATGGTTTAAGTTTGCGACCGTTTGATGAGCATGAAACTGGGGATATCTCTAACGCCTCTATGCTTGACGAAGAGTTTACAAACATCAATATGATGCTTAAGTACTTTAAATTTGGCTTTGGTCGTACAACGGATTTACTCTGTGAAAAGATAAGAGATGGTGAAATGACGCGCACACAGGCTATCCCAATCGCCCAAGAGTTTGATGGCGTATGCGCAGATACGATCATTAAGCGCTTTGCTGATTATGTAGGTATTACAGTAGAAGAATTCTGGGATATCACAAATCGTTGGGTAAATCCAAAAATTTTTAAGATTCGAGGGCAGGCTCGTCCTGTCCCAAAATTTACCGTTGGGGTGGATTATGCCGGTTGATATTATTGATATTGGAAGTGGCAACATTAATTCAATTGTTCACTGTTTGAACCGAGTACATGTGCACACTCGCGTGGTGAATCATGTTGAGCAGCTTTCCGCTAAAGTGATTATCTTACCAGGCGTTGGTTCGGCAGGATTTTTTATGGAGCAACTTCATAAGTATGCGTTTGTAGATGCGATCCTCGAGCATGTGAATAATGGCAGTAAATTGATTGGCATATGTTTAGGTTTTCAGGCCATTACACAGTTTATGGAAGAAGATGGCGGTGTCGAGGGGTTAGGCCTAATCAAGGCGCGCACGGTCGCTTTGCCCCAAGGAAAGTCACACAACCAATGGGAGCCAATCCAGTTAAATAAGGCAGAGTTCGCAGCTAAGGATTACCAAGCGGAATTTCGATTGACGAAAAAACGCGTGTTATCTGGCCGAGTGTTTTATAACCACAAATATGGTGTTCGCTGTGACGATAAACGCTTCTTCAATATGCCGATTTCTCAAGACTTGGCGCCCTTCAGTGCAATGGTCGTAAATCAACAAATTGTTGGCATGCAATTTCACCCAGAAAAAAGTCAGGCAAGTGGCTTGGCGCTTTTGAAAATGATTTTGTAGGGGGAACGTGTGAGAGTTGGTGCAAATGTATTAATACGAGAGCAAAGATGTGTTCAATCCTATAACTGGTCTTTACAAAGGCCTTTAGGGAACTTGCAGTGGGTTATTGATGAATTAGGTGCATACGAGTGCGACGAAATTACCATTATTCGGCCTGTAAGAGCGCAAGACACTCTGCAAACATTTAAGCAAGATCTAGCACAATTACGTCAACTTAAATCACTAACTCCAATCTCACTGGGAGGTGGCTTGCGCGATACTCAGCAACTCTCTTTATTGCAAGGCTTACCCATTGAAAGGTTAGTATTTTCCTCGGCATTTATTGAAAATAATGTGTCTTTAATTCGCTCAGCAAGCCAAATTTTTGGGCGTCAATCTATTCAGTGCCTTCTACCTTTAAAGTTGAATGCTAACAAGTTAAGTGTATTTTACAGCACAAAAGCTGAATACCAAAATATCGATAGGCTCGATTTGGCGTTTATTGACGAATTCGCTAATGAAATCATTATCTATGATACTGAGCATGAAGGCGAATACGATACCTTTGACCAAAGGTTGTTAAGCACATTACAAACCTATCATTCTGTTGATTATGGCAAGTTAATTGTAAGCGGAGGCGTGGGGCATAGTACGGTCAATTGGGCCATGCAAAAAGGCTTAGCATCTGTGTTAATCGACAATAAGGCGTTGCATACTGAATATGCGATTGAAGGATATAAGCATGCGCTTTAGTTGCCAATTTTGTTTGTATAACAGTGATCACCCTTTTGGTCTGTCTTTGAAAGTTGATTCAAGTGCTGTAACGTGTTCTGGATGCATTACGCACTCTGAAAAACATCAGAATATTTGGGAGGACCAACAAGCCTATTTGTGCGCATTAATAAAATCTCATCTAAAGCAAAAGCGTCAATATGACTGTGTGGTTCCGGTAGTGGGAGATGCTGAAGACTACTTCACATTAACACAGGTGTTGACACTCGGTTTATCTCCTTTAGTGGTTTCGGTCAATGATTATTTCAGGAATGATATTGGTTGGCATAATTTGCATCAATTAATCACCTATTTTGATTTGGATTCTTTAATTTTTCACCCAGATTTGAGGGTATACAAGGAGCTTGTTAGAACCTCGTTACGCAAATACGACCATTTATTGCTTCCTTTTTTACAGTTGCACACGAGCTACCCTGTGCACATTGCATACGAGCGCAAAATTCCTCTAATTATTTGGGGACAGCATCAAGCAATTGAGCAAGTAGGCAAGTTTTCACATCGTGATCGCGTGCAAATGTCGCGCTGGAGTCGTAAAGAGCACGATTTGTTTAATGTGGACTGTGACCGTCTTATTGGCAATGGCGCTCAGGTGAAAGAGCGTGAGCTTAATTACTATCAATATCCGGATATTACGAAGCTAAATAAAGCGGGAGTAATTGGTATTTATCTTAGTAATTACCTACCTTGGGATCCATTAGCGCAAAATTATCAAGCCTTAGCTCAGGGCTTTAAGCCACAAACTCATAACGGCACCTTTGATATTTATGAGCGCGCGGGAAGCTCTGTTTACTATGGTATCCACGACCTACTTAAAATGAAAAGGGTGGGCTACCGAAAAGTGAGCGACCATCTCACTCGAGAAATTCGTCATGGACGTCTTACAAGGGCCCAAGGCGTCGATTTACAAAAACAATACCAAGCGCAACAAGTTGATATTGAAGCTTTTTTCGATTGGCTTGATGTTACACAAAGTGGTAGGCAATGGTTTATAAAGCATCGTTTGAAAGATGTGGCCCACCTAATTGGTAAAGAGATAAAGGATTCTCCAGCGATACCTGACTCAATATCATCGTTGCTATCGGGTGATGCAAAGCCGTCAAGAGAATTTATTCTATTTGGAAAAGGTCTTCATATATAACTGGAAGCTTAGTGCATAAAAAATAGTATTGTTTGGTTGTGCTCACGTAGTCGAAAAAATTTTTTTAGAGCCTGCGTATATTATAGACAATAATCCTGATTTAATAGGAAATACCTTTCAGGGCTTTGAAGTTCAGTCTCCAGAGATCTTGAAAGGGCGAATCAATGAGTTTCAAGTGGTTGTGTGTACTACCTCCATCAGCGAGGTAAAAAAGCAACTCACGAACTTAGGTTTTGTATGGGGTGAAGACGCAAAAGTGGCGTCGCTTTTGTCTGAGCGCATGAAATTTTTGAAGTTAGAAGACATTAAGTTTTGCTTTTTAATCAGCAGGAGTTTGCCATCATCAGAACTGATTTTTCAAAAGGAGGCATATATTTTATTGAGGAGGGCGAGGAAATATTACTTTTAGATCAGAGGCTTGAGTTGGTTGATAAAACTGAATTAAAAATGAGTTACGACCCCATTGTGTCAGAAAACACCAGGATATTTGGGAATTGCTCTCTAGTTATCAATATGCACTAATTGGCGTGGATGGTAAAGGAAATGAAGTTTTTCACTATCCATTAAGCCATAATAAAGCAAAATCGAGCAATCCTCAGCATCATTATAACGATGTCGAAATCGTGGGTGATAATGTGGAGTGAAACCCAGAGAAGAAAATAGAAACAGCTTAGCAACTCAGGCGACAACTACCTTGAAAAACGCAGGTAATAAATCATTACGATTGCGATAATACTTTACTCTTCATATTTTAGAGAACTCAAAATCACAGTGGCTTTAGGTCTTTTGACATAATGTGAAGTCTAGTGCATAAAACGTAATGTTATCTTGCGCTTTGAAATAGGTGAAGCCGGCGCTAGTGAAAAGCCGCTGGCTTGCTTTATTTTCAATTTTTATACGCGCTTTTATCTGCGTAGGCCTCTGAAATTTCTTTTTAAATATCTCTAATGCTGCCGTTAAGCACCTTTTAGCAAGCCCCTTTCCTCTGCTGCATGGGTTAAGGTTAATCGATACTTCTGCATAGTGGTGATAAACATCAAAACGCACCAATCCTACGGGAGTAGAATTTTCCAAGTAACACAAAATAAGCAGTTTTTTCTCATCATTTAGGGCACGTTGGAGCCATTCAATATGCTCATTCCAGTTGACTGGCATCGAGTTTAATGACATGGCAATTGTGTGCGGATCGTTGCGCCACTTAAACAGGTACTCTGCATCTTCGCGTGTTACTAAACGTGTCAACATGTGTATCTTCCATCCCAATAATGCACTATCGGATAATGTTCCATGAAAGAGGGCTGCCTCTCTTTACTGATCTACACACCTGCTTCCCAAGGATGTGTTTTAGGTGTTTTACTGGCAAACCAAGACCTGGGCGAATAGCTCGAACGTTCTCTCGCGTGAGTATTTCTCCTTCCTTGACATCTTTTACAATGTAAAGGCTGCGCCTAAGTTTACGCGAATTTATTTCTGATTCTGTGCATCCGTATGAAATCTTGCCAATAGCCACGCGTGCACGCCTTGTTTCGTTGACTAGAAGAGCAAACTCATCCGCCTCAAGCGAAAATGCCGCGTCTACACCGCCAGCATTTCTGTCTATTACAAAGTGCTTCTCAATTACTGTTGCACCGAGAGCTGTTGCAGCAATTGCAGTACCAATACCTGTGGTATGATCTGATATACCTACCTGGCAGTTAAACAATTGCTGCAGGTGCGGGAGTGTTGCTAAGTTTGCGTTTATCGGGTCCGCAGGGTACTGGCTGGTGCATTTAAGAAGAATATACTCCTGACAATCGTTTCGCTCAAGTACCTCTACAGCCTCGGCTATCTCAGTAAGGCTGGCCATCCCAGAAGACAATATAATCGGTTTACCCGTTTTAGCGACTTTAGCGATTAATTCATGATCCGTGTTTTCAAATGATGCAATTTTGTAACATGGAACCTCGAGAGTTTCTAAAAAGTCAACTGACGTTGCATCAAACGGCGTGCTAAATGCAACCATGCCTCTTTCTTTTGCTCTTTCAAATATCGCCTTGTGCCATTCCCAGGGAGTATGTGCTTTTTCGTAAAGCTCATAGAGCGAGTGGCCCTGCCAAAGACTTTGTTTATCATCGATAAAAAACTCATCACGCTTTATGTCGATAGTCATAGTGTCGGCGGTATAGGTTTGTAGTTTAAGAGCATGAACGCCAGCGTCGGCGGCAGCGTCTACCATTTCTAATGCAAGAGTTAAGTTTTGGTTATGGTTACCCGATAACTCAGCAATAATAAACGGAGGCTCGTCTTTACCTATGCTGAACGATCCAATTTTTATGTTGTTCACTTTTTTTCTCTCATGATTGCTCTAAAGATAAAGGCTGTAGTAGTGACAAAACGTGTTTGCTCACGCAAGGAGTACCACTGTGTCGAGGCACTATATTACCAGCGCATTTAGACATGGCCTTTAATTTGGACGGTGATTGTAGTAATGACACGAGAGCTCTTGCAACGTCAGTTACAGAAACCTGATCCCAAAATCCGAGATATTTGCATACGTTTTCTTTCGATAAACATCGCGTTGTTTCAACTTGGTTTTCAGCCACGCATATAACGAGAGCAGGGAGCGTTGAGATACAGCGTTCCCAGTGCATTGAACCACCCGCACCAACCATTAGCGACGCTTTTTTCATAAGCTCCGCTATTCGGTCACAATCTATATGTAAACCTATGTTGTGCTTAGTAATCAGGTTTATTTGACTGACCTTAGCTATCACACCTCTTTTCGCTTGATGGCCACTTCCAATGACGATATCGACCTCTAATTGAAGATCTTTAATAGAAGCGATAGCGTCAAGCGTTAAAGATGTCATGTTAGAGGGGTCACTGCCGCCAAAACAAACTAGCACTCGTACTGGATTACGCTTCATAAAATCCTGAGTTGGTTGTTCATAAAACTCCTGTCGCAATAATGCGTACTCTGGGCCGAGCAGTATTTTGCACTTAGGTGGAACTAACATTTCGTATCTATTACCTTTATCGAAAAAGTTGACATCCAGCAGTAAGTCACAATAGTGAGGGCGATTTGCTAAGTCATCGATAACCATCACTTTTGCGCCAGTTAACGAAAGTTTTTGTTCGAATGTTTCATCTAGTTGGTAATGATCAACTATCCATAAATCAGCGTCTACATGCCCAACATCACTATCAATATGCTGCACAACTTCATGATTGAGGTTACAGGGGCCATAACGTTCTTGTAACAGCGTCGATTTTTGAGAGTTTACAAAAGTGATGCGATGGAGAGTGCCAGACGCGTCCAACAAATTTTGAATGCCCTTGGCTAATGTAAGGCATCGCATAACATGACCTGTGCCTATTTCTGAGTTTGCGTCCACTCTAAAAGCAATTTTTAAGATTAGCGCTCTCCCATTTCTTTCAGTATTCTGAACATCACTTCTGCACGCTTCCAGTCCTCGAATGTATCAATATCTTGAACTAGATGGGAAGGAAGCTTTAACATTCGTGAGTGTTCAGAAAATATTGCCTTAGAAGTATCTAACCACGTTGATGCTTGCGCAGCATAAAGTTGCCCAGCATCATGATAAGCATGTGGTAGATCCTGTGAACGCTTGTTGATATCTACAGCGCTATAGGGCCGGATGTTACCAATTTCATCCTCCAGTAAGGCTCTTTGTATAGGAAAGGAAAACCGATGGGCGGTAAACACGTAATCCGCTTTTGTTTGTTGCAGCAACGCTACCGATTGATCTAATAGCTGCGCAGTGACGAAAGGCGCGGTAGCATATAGACATAAACAGTATTCAACGTTATTTTTAAGGGCTATGTAGTCACTTAGCGCAGAGCGGATAACTGGAGTGGTACCTGTCATATCATCAGCGAGAGATTTATCTCGCATAAAAGGAATTTCGGCTCCATATTCTTTTGCAACGTTTGCGATCTCATAGTCATCGGTAGAGACGATGACTCTATCTATTAACTTGCTGTTTATTGCAGCTTCAATTGAGTAAGCAATAATTGGTTTTCCGCAAAAGCGAGTAATATTTTTTCTTGGAATGCGTTTGCTTCCGCCTCTAGCGGGAATTATAGCGATATTCATTTTTTTGGATATTTACTTTCAAAAAACATCTCAGACACTCACACACTTGGGTATCAAAGTTATAATGCCAAAATTATTCGTCGAGTTCGTCAAGCAATGTGATTAGTTTATCGACAATAAAGTCAACTTGTGAAGATGTTAAATCTGGAAACATAGGTAAGGTGATTGCCTGTTGGTAATATTGCTCTGCGTTAGGAAAGTCTCCAGCGTTAAATCCTAATGCCTCATAATATGGCTGAGTATGAATGGGAATGTAGTGCAAGTGTGCAAAGATTCCTGCGTTTCTAAGACGCTTAATAAGTGTCTTTTTTTGTTCCTGACTAATATCCAATATACGAACAATATACAGATGATAGCTAGAGTAGCTTTGGCCACTGACTATAAGTGGGAGAATTCGCGGGCAAGACTTGAATAGCTCATCGTACCGTTTAGCGATTGAATTCCGTTTCTCTATAAATACTGAGAGCTTTTTGACTTGGCTAACCCCTAGTGCTCCCTCAATATCGTTCATTCGGTAATTATAGCCAAGACTAACTTGCTGATAATACCAAGGACCATGAGAAGGTTTCGTCATTAACTCTTTAGCACTAGTGACACCATGGCTTCTGCCCATCCGCATTGATTCTGCTAGTGCTGGATCATTTGTCATTGCCATTCCTCCTTCCATGGTGGTTATGATCTTTACTGGGTGAAAACTAAAAACGCAAATGTCGGCGTATTTACAACTACCTACTAAGCTATTTTTGTACTTTGCTCCCACGGCATGAGATGCATCTTCAATGACTCGAAACCCATAGTGCGACGCGAGAGTCGCAATACTCTTCATATCACACGATTGTCCTGCAAAATGCACGGGAATTAAGACTTTTGGTAATGTGTTAGTTTCTTTCGCCTTTCTCAACTTGTTTTCTAGCTCGGTGATACTCATATTGCCGGTTTCAATATCAATGTCTACAAAGTCGACGATAGCATTGCAATAAAGAGCGCAGTTTGAAGAGGCTACAAATGAGTTCGGAGATGTCCAAACTCGATCCCCTTCTCCCACTGATAGTGCCAAGCAAGCCAAATGTAACGCTGAGGTAGCGCTATTAACCGCGACAGCATGTCTCGCTCCGCAGTATTCAGACATCGCCTCTTCGAACAGAGGAACTTTGGGGCCTTGGGTAAGCCAATCAGATATGAGCGTTTCAACAACTGCTTTGATATCTTCGTCATCTATATGCTGTTTGCCATAAGGAATCACTACTTATCTTCCTTACCAAACGTAGAAATTTCATCTACCGTAAGAAAATGAGGGTTTTTGTCTGACACGTATTCAAAGCCATCAACTACCGCATTTCCCTTTTCACCGAGAGCGTTAGTATTGAAATCGTTACTTCTGTCGAAAAATTTAATAGCTGGTGCAATGACAAAGTGGTCGTCATATTCGAAAGTGTGAAATGTCATGTCGCCAGGGCACATCATTTCATGGAGCTTTTCACCCGGGCGAATACCCACTATCTTAATTGGTACGTTTGGTGCCATGGCTTCGGCTAAATCGGTAATTCTAATTGACGGTATTTTGGGCACAAATATTTCGCCACCCATCATGCGCTCGAAATTCTTCAAAACAAAGTCTACGCCTTGTTGAAGCGTTATCCAAAAGCGCGTCATATCTTTGTGAGTCACAGGAATATGATCAGTCCCTTCTTGAATAAGCTTTTCGAAAAAAGGAACGACCGAGCCGCGGGAACCGACAACATTTCCATATCTTACAACGGAAAATCGAGGCTGCTCAGCACCGACCATATTATTGGCTGCAACGAAAAGCTTGTCAGAAGCAAGTTTAGTTGCACCATACAGGTTAACAGGGTTAGCTGCTTTATCAGTAGAAAGCGCAATGACTTTTTCTACTTCATTATCGATGGCTGCGTTAATTACGTTTTCGGCCCCATCAATGTTGGTGCGAATACACTCAGTGGGATTGTACTCTGCCGCTGGCACTTGCTTCATGGCTGCTGCATGAATCACATAATCAACACCTTGCATAGCGCGAGTCAATCTGTCTTTATCTCGCACATCACCAATGAAATAGCGCATACACGGTGCATTAAACTTTTGCTGCATTTCGAATTGCTTTAACTCGTCGCGAGAATAAATTATTAAGCGCTTTGGCTTGTAGCGTGATAACAAAGTTTCAGTGTATTTGTGACCGAATGAGCCTGTGCCACCTGTTATCAAAATAGATTTGCCGTCGAACATGTCCCGCCCGTTATTTTTTATCATTCTCAAATTAATATACCATGTGTCGGCAGCAATGCCATAAACCATTAGTTTACGAAGACTCTTGTCAACATTTAGCTAGGTTGATGAGGTTGAAAAGTGGACAGTTTGGGGTATGGCATTTAATACAATGGTAGAACACGATGTTCGCGATTTTACTTTCTATTTACTACAATACGAAGACCTGTAAAAAGAGGGGGTTGTTTAAATGATTAATGTGGGAGCTGATTCAGTAAGCGTACAAATTGGGCAAATCCAACAAAAGGAAGATAACCTTTTTGAGAAGCTCGCTTCAGGCAAAAAAGTGAATAGCGCGTTGGGCGATGCCGCTGCTCAACAAATCATCGACCGCTTCACGACACAAGTTGAGGGCAACCGGCAGGCTATCAAAAATGTATACGACGGTATTTCTGTGGCGCAGATTGCCGAAGGGGGCTTAAGCACGATTAACGATAACGTTAACCGCATTCGCGAGCTCTCCCTGCAATCCGGCAGCGGTATTTTAAACGACAGCGATCGCCGTGCAATACAGTCTGAAATTACCCAGCTACAGAAAAATATTGCTCAAAGCATCGAACAAACTAATTTTGCAGGCAAGCCACTATTGTCAGATGCGGGGGCGCTCGAGTTTCAGGCGGGCGTGAATGCCAATCAGTCGATAAGCGTTAATACACAAGATGTTGCCGCCCAGCTCAACGATGTGCTCGCTATCGATATTACGTCGGGTACCAGTGTCGAGGACGCACTTAACGCCGCCGACTCTGCACTAGAAAGTATTGGTGGCGCGCGTGGTGAGTTCGGGGCTAGCTTAAATCGCCTCGAGAGTACCGCACGCAGTCTTGTAAAAGGAAACGTCAATGCGGCAGAGGCTAAAAGCCGAATTGAGAGTGTAGACTACGCGCAGGCTGCATCAGAGCGAGCTATTAATGATATTCGAAGCCAAGCATCACTTACCGTTCAAGCGCAAGCGAATCAGCAGCAAAGTCAGGTTTTATCACTGTTGAGTTAAACCAACGTACGTTAATTTTGCTAAAATTAATCGAAAGAAGCAGGGTAACCTGCTTTTTTTATTGATACATTTCCGAAAACAGCGGTTGCGCTCCGATCTTTTGTCGTTACAATTTATAAATGCGCTAAACTGTAAATAATAACAAAGCGTTCTCGGGGAATTGATGAAGAACATTTTGCTGGTTAGTGACAACCAGGAACTTATTCAAAACTTGGAAACTATCGTTACCTTCATGGGAGAATCGTGTCAATCGCGAGGCTTTAGTGATTGCGAACGGTATTTGCAAGATAGTGGAGCTGATGCTGTTCTTATAGAGCACATATCGCCAGCCATAGTCAGCGGACTGGTTGAGAAGTTTCCTCACATACCATTTGTAGCATTGGTTGAAAATAATAGCCAAGCATCAGCAGGTTGTAATCTCGTTAGCGTTATTGCAACGCCATTAACCTATCCCGTTTTGACCCAAGCTATCCATCGTTGCCAAGAATACTCAAGGCGCAAACCGAGCTTGTCTCGTACATCGGGAACAAAGACGCGACTGTTTAGAAGCCTTATTGGTAAAAGCGAACAAATACAAATAGTTCGTCGATTAGTTGAACAGGTTGCTCCGACTGATGCCACTGTCTTGATTCTAGGTGAGTCTGGAACGGGTAAAGAGGTCGTTGCACGTAATGTTCACTTCTTATCTGAACGCAAAGACGGGCCATTTATTCCGGTAAACTGCGGTGCCATTCCTGGCGAGCTGCTAGAAAGCGAGCTATTTGGTCACGAAAAAGGGGCGTTTACTGGCGCAATCAGCGCGCGTAAAGGCCGTTTTGAGTTAGCGGAAGGCGGTACGTTGTTTTTGGATGAAATCGGCGATATGCCGCTTCAGATGCAGGTTAAATTATTGCGCGTGTTACAAGAGCGTACCTTCGAGCGCGTAGGCGGCAACAAGCCCCTTCAGTGTAACGTACGCATTATCGCTGCGACACACCGCAATTTGGAAACCATGATCAGTGAAGACAAGTTCCGTGAGGACTTGTATTACCGACTCAACGTGTTCCCAATTGATAGCCCTGCACTTAGACAAAGAAAAGACGATATCCCCTTACTGCTCCAAGAGCTAAATAGTCGTATCCAAGGTGATGGGGTGGAAGGTGTGCGCTTTACCGAGCAAGCGATCGCCTCGTTAATGGAGCACGAATGGGCGGGCAACGTTCGTGAGCTGTCTAACTTGGTTGAACGCTTAACAATTCTTTATCCTGGTCAAATCGTTGATATCGCCGATTTACCTGAGAAATATCAATACGGTGATATACAGGCTTACGAGCCTGATTATCCAGAAGAAATTCTTGAGCGTGAAGCATTCAATGCACTCTTTGCTGAAGCGGCCGCGCAAGAGCCAGAAGAAGACCTTAACGAGCAAAGCCATGAGGGGCTGAACGGAATGGTTTCTTCATCTTTACCTGAAGAAGGGGTTAATCTCAAAGAGTACCTTTCTGAGTTGGAAGTAAACCTCATTAGACAGGCGTTAGACAATCAAGATTGGGTGGTGGCTCGAGCTGCCGACAAACTTGGTATGCGCAGAACAACGCTTGTCGAGAAAATGCGGAAGTACGATATTCAACGTACTGAAGAAGCGTAATGTCAGGTAATTGACGTTGCGCTTTCCTCTATAATTTCATCCTATCTAACTGAAAAATAAGCCAATGATGAATTGGCACATCTTCTGCTTTATCTAAGTCATAGTTTAACAGCGTCTGCAATTTGACGAGGGCAATATGGCTTTTGACAGCACACCACAATCAACTGAGTACTCAGCATCAAGCTATGCGTTAGATAGTATTGATAATGCGATATCTCGTGATGAATACGACCCCTCAAGCAGTGACGATATTTCGTCTTTGCGGTTGCAGGCGAGTCGACTTGAACACTTACTTCAGGTAATGCCTGCGGGCGTTATCGTTATAGACGGTAAAGGGATCGTACGCCAAGCCAATGAACAAGCGAAAGCACTGTTAGGTGAACCGCTGGAAGAGGAAGTGTGGCGAAGTATTATCACGCGCTCATTCAAGCCTCGCGCTGACGACGGCCATGAAGTCTCACTTGTTGACGGTCGCCGAGTGAAGCTTTCTATCACGCCATTAGAAAATGAGCCTGGGCAATTAATTGTTATTACCGACTTAACCGAAACGCGGCAGCTGCAAGCACGCGTGAGTCATATGCAGCGCCTGTCCTCTTTGGGAAAAATGGTGGCATCCCTTGCTCACCAAATTCGTACGCCTCTCTCTGCGGCCATGCTCTATGCGTCTAATTTAACGCGCAAAGGCTTGGGACAAGAAGCACAAACTCAATTTGCAAACAAGCTAACTGACAGGCTTAAAGAGCTAGAGAGTCAGGTTAACGACATGCTGCTTTTCGCTAAGTCAGGGGAAGAACAAGTGGTCAGCCAAATTAGCTTGGGAGAGTTGTTTACTTCAATTGAAGGCAGTGCCCAAACCATGACGGCTCAAGCACAGCAAACGCTAACTTTTAGCGGCTTCGATAAAAACGTATCTATTACCGGTAATCTTACAGCGCTTCAAGGCGCGTTATTAAACCTTGTTCACAACGCGAGCCAAGTTACTCCGAAAGGGGAGTGCGTGCACGTAGAAACTGCAGTGTCTGATGAACGTTTGCATGTGGCCATTATAGATAAAGGTCCTGGCGTACCGGATAAACTCAAAAACAAAATTTTTGAACCGTTTTTCACAACTAAAACTCATGGCACGGGCCTTGGCCTTGCGGTGGTTAAATCCGTCGTAAACGCCCACAACGGTTTGCTTAGCGTATCAAATATGCCAGAAGGTGGGGCGTGCTTTAGTGTGTCTTTGCCGTGTGTGGTGAACGCTCAATCTTCACAAACATTGACTCATGTTGCGTAGGTCATAGGAGAGAATAATGTCTAAAACTACCATTTTAATTGTTGAAGATGACGCAGGATTACGCGAAGCACTCCTAGACACCCTTCTGTTAGGTAACTATGAGGTTGTTGCCGCTGACTGTGCTGAAGAAGCGTTGATGGTGCTGTCTTCGCGCTCCGTCGATTTAGTGGTAAGCGATATTCAAATGGGCGAAATGAGCGGTTTAACGCTACTTAAAAGTATCAAAACTAAGTACCCCAATATGCCTGTGCTATTGATGACAGCCTATGCCACTATTGATGATGCCGTGCAGGCAATGCGCGATGGCGCTACAGACTATCTATCAAAACCGTTTGCCCCAGAAGTACTGCTTAATTTAGTGGGACGCTACGCGCCGGCTCAAAAAATAGAGTCTCGCACGCCTATTGTTGCTGACCCTTCAAGCTTGAAGTTACTTGAGCTTTCTCGCAAAGTCGCGAAGTCCGACGCCACTGTGATGGTAATGGGACCAAGCGGTTCGGGTAAAGAAGTGCTGTCTCGCTATATTCACGATCAGTCGCCGCGAAGTGATGCGCCATTTGTCGCCATCAACTGTGCAGCCATACCAGAGAACATGCTAGAAGCGACCTTGTTTGGTTACGAAAAAGGTGCGTTCACCGGCGCAATCCAAGCGTGCCCGGGTAAATTTGAACAAGCCCAAGACGGTACGCTGTTACTTGATGAAATAACCGAGATGGATTTGGCGCTTCAAGCTAAACTGCTACGCGTGTTACAAGAGCGCGAAGTAGAGCGTCTTGGCGGACGTAAAACCGTTAAGCTCAACGTCCGTGTTATTGCTACAAGTAACCGAGATTTGAGAAAAGCAGTAGATGCGGGAGAGTTCAGAGAAGATTTGTACTACCGCTTAAATGTATTCCCTATTGAGTGGCGCCCGCTATCGGAACGTCCGGGTGATATTGTCCCGCTCGCCGAACATCTGGTTCAGCGTCACGCTAGTTCTCAAGGGCTGGGTACTATCAGGTTAAGCGCAGCAGCACGCAATAAGCTGTCGCAATACAGCTGGCCAGGGAACGTTCGCGAACTAGAAAACGTGGTTCAACGGGCGCTTATTTTATGTGAACACAATGAAATCGACGCCAGCGATTTAATGATTGACGAAGACATGACGGCACCTGTTGAAACACTGCAAGAGCATGTTGAAGAAAATAGGTTAGGGTCTGAGCTGCGCTACCAAGAACACCAAATTATCCTCGATACATTGGTGTCGTGTAACGGCAAGCGTAAAGATGTGGCAGAAAAGCTCGGCATTAGTCCAAGAACCCTTCGTTACAAATTAGCGCGCATGCGCGAAGACGGTATTGAAGTGCCCGCATAAGGTCGCTTTCTACACTTTCGGTTTCCTCGTCCTTATCCGTCGCCTCTGTAGTAAAGAAGGCGGCGGTTTTTTGTTGCTCACACTAAGTCAAACGCCATAAATTTGGCTAACCCTCTCCCTTTTAATGTATCCTGTTGATATATATGGCTTTTTAAAGTTGGCAAGCCCTTTGCTAAATCCCCTCTATACATAAGTTATACGCCGATGTTCAGGCGGTCTCGAAAAAGCACTAGGAGTGGTTATGGACGTTAAAGCCAATAGTTTGTATCAAGAAATGCAGAACATGATTGGGCAAACTCGTCTTCAAGTTAATGAGCCTCAACAGCAGCCGCTTAGTGAAGTTAATAGCTCGGCAAGTGATTTCTCGACCATGCTAAAGAATGCGGTAGATGGTGTAAACGGCATGCAGCTCGAATCTAAAGACGCGCAGCAGCGTTTTGAAATGGGCGACCCTAACTTAAGCCTAGCTCAAGTTATGCTGACGAAAGAAAAGGCGGGCATTGCTTTTGAAGCCACTGTTCAAGTGCGTAACAAAGTACTTGAAGCCTATAAAACAATAATGAATATGCCGGTGTAGGTGGAGTAGGTTATGGCTGAAGCTACAGGTACAAACCTTACGGTTCCTGATCAAAGTCAAGCAGTGGACAATGAGCCAGAAAACAAATCTGGTTTTATGGACACTTTAGGTAGCGCAGATATGATGCGCCAAATGGCCCTTGTGGTTGTTTTGGTAATCTGCGTCGCCATCGCTATTTTTATTCTTATCTGGTCGCAAGAACCTGATTACCGTCCACTTGCGAAAATGGAAACCCAAGAGCTTATTGAAACCCTCGATTATATGGATGCAAACCAAATCGACTATAAGCTTGAAGGCAATATTGTTTACGTAAGAAGTGACGAATTCCAAAACATCCGTTTAGGCATGACCCGCCAAGGGTTAACAAAGGCCTCTGATGCCGGTACCGATATCATTATGCAGGATATGGGATTTGGTGTAAGTCAGCGTGTTGAGATGGAACGTCTAAAACACGCGCGAGAGCAACAAATCGCGGCTACCATCGAAGATATCGCAAGCATTCAAAAAGCCCGTGTCTTGTTAGCTATGCCTAAAGAGAACGTATTTGCGCGAAGAGAGAAGAAAGCGTCGGCAACCGTTGTGCTAACGGCTAAGCGCGGTGCCGTTATTGCAGGTGAAGAGGTTGATGCTGTTGTCGATATTGTGGCGTCTGCAGTGCAAAACATGGAGCCGTCTAAGGTAACCGTAACAGACAGCAATGGTCGTCTGCTTAACTCAGGCTCTCAAGATTCTATGAGTGCTCGTGCCAGAAAAGAATACGAGATTGAGCGCCAGCGTGAGCAAGAGTACTTAGAAAAAATTGACGCGATACTGATTCCAGTATTGGGCATAGGTAACTACACAGCGCAAGCTGACGTTACTATGGACTTTACTGCAATGGAACAAACACAGCGAAGCTACAACCCAGATTTACCTGCAGTTCGCAGCGAAATGATCATGGAAGAAAATAGCGTAGGTGGCGGTGTTGGCGGTATTCCGGGGGCATTATCAAATCAGCCTCCGTTAGATTCTAATATTCCTGAAAATGCCGTGGGCGGTAGTCAGCAAACTATGCCTGGCCGCACAGCGAAAGAATCAACACGCAACTATGAACTTGATACCACTATCAGTCATACCAAGAAACAGACAGGGGTTATCCGCAGATTGAGCGTGTCTGTCGCGGTTGACTATACCCAAGTCGCGGGTGAAGACGGTGCGATGACACCAACACCGCGTAAACAAGAAGAGATTCTGAACATTCGTCGCCTTTTACAGGGAGGCATCGGCTTTGACGTTACCCGCGGTGATTCGTTAGAAGTAGTAAGCGTTCCCTTTACTCGGATGGACGCAGGCGAAATTGAAGATGCGCCTCTCTGGGAACAGCCTGGGTTCCTACCAATTCTTAAACTAGTTGTTGGCGGTTTGGTTATAATAGTACTTATCATCTTTGTAATTCGACCTATGCTGCGTCGTCTTATCAACCCAGATGAGTCGAACGACGCCGATGAATTTGATGCAGATGAAGGCTTAGACTTAGGCGATGACACTATTAGCATGTTAACGTCTGACTTTGACGAAGGGCAGGTGGGCTTTGCGCCTGATGGCTCACTTATGTTGCCTGACTTGCACAAAGATGAAGATGTACTTAAAGCTGTACGCGCTCTAGTAGCCAATGAACCTGAATTATCAGCCCAAGTTGTGAAGGGCTGGTTAATGCAAGACGAGTAGTGAGATAAGATTATGGCTGAAGAACTTGCCAATGTTGAAGAACCGTCATATGACGTCAGTAAATTAGAAGGCGTAGAAAAAGCGGCCATCTTATTGTTGAGCTTGTCAGAAGAAGATGCGGCGCAGATATTAAAACACTTAGAGCCTAAACAGGTACAAAAACTGGGTACTGAAATGGCCAAAGTGGACGATATGACCCAGTCCAAAATTACGTCGGTTCATAAGCATTTCATCGAAGAGATTCAAAACTACAGCACCATTGGTTTCCAAAGCCAAGACTTCGTAAAACGTGCATTAACGGCTGCACTAGGTGAAGATAAGGCGGCAAACCTTATCGACCAGATCCTTATGGGTAGCGGCGCTAAAGGCCTTGACTCTCTCAAGTGGATGGACTCTAAGCAGGTAGCCAGCATTATTCGTAACGAGCACCCACAGATTCAAACTATCGTCTTGTCTTATTTAGAGCCTGAACAAAGTGCAGAGATTTTGGCGCAGTTCCCGGAAAAGGTTCGACTCGACTTGCTAATGCGTATCGCAAACCTAGAAGAAGTTCAGCCAGCTGCACTACAAGAACTAAACGAAATCATGGAGAAACAGTTTGCAGGTCAAGCGGGTACACAAGCAGCCAAAATGGGCGGCTTGAAGTCTGCAGCGAACATCATGAACTATCTAGATACTGCGATAGAAGGCCAGTTGATGGATGCTATTCGCGAGCAAGACGAAGAAATGAGTCAGCAAATCCAAGACCTGATGTTTGTATTCGACAACTTAGTCGATGTAGACGACAAGGGTATTCAGGCCATACTGCGCGAAGTACAGCAAGACGCGCTGCTTAAGGCTATTAAAGGTGCTGACGAAGAGCTTAAAGACAAAATTATGCGCAACATGTCTAAGCGTGCTGCTGAAATGCTTAATGATGACTTGGAAGCGCTTGGTCCTGTGCGAATTAGTGAAGTAGAAACAGCGCAGAAAGAGATCCTTTCTGTTGCCCGTCGACTTTCTGACTCTGGTGAAATCATGCTTGGTGGTGGCGGTGGCGAAGAGTTCTTATAAGAACGCTAATCCCGTCACTTATTTAGCCTAGGTAAACATATGACTGCCAAAAAAAGTTTCAGCGAAAACGAAGTAAATGAAGCTAAAAAATGGGACCTACCTTTCGTTGACGACCCTACTGCCCCACGAGAGAACGAGCCGACCAACGCGCTTAACAAACGTTCTGACTGGAAGTACGAGCCGCCTGAAGTTGAGGAAGAGATTAAGCCCCCCACTGCTGAAGAAATAGAAGCCATACGTCAGGCTGCCTATGATGAAGGCTATCAGGAAGGCAAACAGCTAGGTTTTGAGGAAGGCAAAGCAGAAGGTCTTGAAGCTGGTTTACTTGAAGGTAAAGAGCAGGGGCATAGCGAAGGCCTTGAGCAAGGAGTAGAAGAAGGCCGTCAGCAAATGACAGCACAAGCTGAAGTGTGGCGAATGCTTGCTGAAAAATTTCACGACCCACTTTCGCAAGCCAATGATGAAACCCGAGATCAATTGGTAAAACTTGCCGTAACCCTTGCAAAAGCAGTTATCAAAACAGAGGTAAGCACTAACCAACAGGTTATAGTGCAGGCGTTAAGTGAAGGTATTAAGGCGCTACCAATTAATCAAGCTGACTATCAAATTCATATGAATCCTGAAGATATTGAATTGGTAAAAGCGCATTTTGGCGAAGAGGAAATTACCAAAAAAGGCTGGAATTTGGTTGAAGCACCAGCAATGGAACGAGGTGGCTGCGATATTACCACTGCGCAAAACGCGGTTGATGTGTCGATTGAACGTCGATGTCGAGACGTTATCGATAAATTTCTACTAAACCAAGGTTTGTCAGATGACTAGCCCTTGGCATACCCATTTTGAATCATTGACTAAACAAGTGACATCGCCACCTGTTGTAGCGGCGGGAAAATTAGTCCGGGGCATAGGGCTTACCCTTGAAGCAGTAGGTTGCCAGCTGCCGGTGGGAAGTCAATGTTTAGTACAAACCATCGAAGGCGAAATAGAAGCTGAAGTGGTTGGTTTTGGTGACGATATTACCTACTTAATGCCCACAGAAGCGGTTCGCGGTATTGTGCCAGGGAGTCGCGTTATGCCGTTAAACAGGCAAAGCGGTTTGCCTGTGGGTATGGGACTGTTGGGACGTGTAGTTGATGGCAACGGTCAGCCACTCGACGGACTGGGCGAAATCAATGCCGAAGCCCGCGCTCCCACTACGCGTCCGCCTATGAACCCGCTCATTCGCCGTCCAATCAACACCCCAATGGATGTTGGCGTACGTGCCATCAACGCTTTAAATACGGTTGGCGTAGGTCAGCGTATGGGGCTTTTTGCAGGAAGTGGCGTGGGTAAAAGTGTGCTACTTGGCATGATGACCCGAGGCTGTGAAGCCGATGTGGTCGTTGTTGGGCTTGTAGGTGAGCGTGGCCGAGAAGTGAAAGAGTTTATCCACGAAATCCTCACAGAAGAAGAACGCCAACGGGCGGTTGTAGTGGCAGCGCCAGCTGATACTTCACCGCTCATGCGGTTAAAGGGCTGCGAGACGGCGGTAACCATTGCTGAACACTTCCGCGACAAAGGTATGAAGGTGCTGTTGCTGATTGATTCGTTAACTCGCTATGCCATGGCGCAGCGTGAGATTGCGTTGGCTGTGGGTGAGCCACCAGCCACAAAAGGTTATCCGCCTTCGGTGTTTGCTCGGCTGCCCGCACTAGTAGAACGTGCAGGTAACGGCAGCGAGCGACAGGGCTCTATAACGGCTTTTTATACGGTGCTAACCGAAGGTGACGATTTGCAAGACCCTATTGCCGACGCCGCTCGCGCTATTTTAGATGGTCACGTGGTGTTGTCGCGAACCCTTGCTGACAGCGGTCATTACCCTGCTATTGATATTGAAGCGTCAATAAGCCGTGTAATGCCTATGGTCGTGAGCGAAGAACACCAATTAATGGCGCGCCGTATTCGACAAGTTTATTCAAACTACAAACAAAACCAAGACCTCATTTCTATTGGCGCCTATGCGAAAGGATCAGACCCGCGAATTGATCTGGCAATTCGCGCAGAGCCTGCAATCAATGCTTTATTGCAGCAAGGAATGAAACAAGTCATACCGTATGACGAGAGCTTAGAAGGCATGGCTGCACTGGCTAAAGGCTTGGGGCAAGGCTAATGCATAGCGCTGCACAGCAAGTTAGCTTGCCTATGACCCAGAAGTCATCAACTTTCCAAAAGGTATCGCATAATGTCTAAACAACTAGAACGTTTAGCTGAATTTGAGCTCGAAAAAGAGCAGCGAGAAGCCCGATACTACAAACAGGCCCAACAGAACGTTAATCAGCAAAAGCAAAAGCTAACCAGTCTTGAGCAGTACCGCATTGACTACATAAAAGGTATTCAACAAACCGGTCAGGCGGGTGTTACCGCCACCTATTATCAGCAGCATTTATCCTTCGTTGGAAAACTGGATAAAGCGTGCGAACAACAGATGCAAGTGATTGCTCGTGCACAAATGGCGGCGGATCAGCGAAAGCAACTGTGGCTAAAGCAACAACAAAAAGTGAAAGCTGTTACCTTGTTGCTAGAAAAGAAGAAGTTGGCAGATCAGAAAAAAGAAGCCAGAGCTGAGCAGGCCATGATGGATGAGTTTGCTACCCAACGATTTTTCAGAGCTAAGCGCTCGCCTTTCTGAT
>NZ_JACSOE010000059.1:0-25317 GCF_014349115.1 Alteromonas sp. BZK5
GGGAATTTGAAAGGGAACAGCCATTCCTGCATTCCCACGCTTTGCTAGGAAACTTGCCAGCGCCTTCTGAGTGGGCAATTATCTATGCGGATTGGTATTATTTACCGACGTCAGCGCAATTATTTGATCTCTCGTCGTAGTTTGCGGATACAAATTGCAGATGTGGTATCATTAACCACAGACATAATATGGATTTTACCATCAAGCGGTAAGCTTCACAGCCCAGCGTTACCTTAAGGACTTAGCCTTTTCATGCCTTCGATTTGGAGCGGGCTTGCCAGTTTGCAAGACCATCTTTTCCGACAATTTATGTTCAGAATCACCAAAGCAGTCCGAGTTTTGGTGGGCAGTACATTGTGCACGCTAGCGTGTGCTCTCTTTACTTTTTCACATGCCCAAGACCCTATTTCCTATAACATTCAGGGCGTAGAAGACGACAAACTGCGTAATAATATCCGCCTGCATTTAAACAGTCTCGACGTGGAAAAATCGTTGCTTACTGACCCTTACTGGCAAGATGAAGTGGGTGAAACGGTAGCGACAGCGGTTCAACCTTATGGTTATTACAACAGCGAGACCAAGATAAGTATTGAAGAGGGCGACAAGGTTACAGTGAATGTTGCTTTGAATGCGCCGCTTACCATAAATAAGGTTACTCGCGAAATAATAGGTGCAGGACGTGAAGATAAGGCTTTCAGAGAACGTTTTAATTCACTAAAGCTTAAAGAAGGCGACGTGTTAAACCAAACCATTTACGAGTCGTTTAAGTCGTCCATGTTTAACTACGCCTTATCTAATGGCTATTTTGATTATTTTTGGCAGGCGACGCGTCTCGACCTAGTGCGTGACGAAAAACAAGCAAACGTACTTTTGATTGCGCAAAGCGGGCCCCAGTACCAATTTGGAGAGCTAAAATTTATTGGCGATGACAAGGCGAAAGCCATCATTGAGCGGCTAAAGCCGTTTAAAACAGGCGATGCGTACTCTTCAGCAACACTTGCCGATTTTAACAGAAGCCTTAATCAATCTGGGTATTTTACCCGCGTTATTGCTCGCCCGGTTGTAAGTGAGGCTGATGGTTTGCTGGTACCGGTTGAGGTATCGTTACTTCACAGACCCACAGACGCATTTAACGTTTCTGTTGGCGCAGCCACTGACACGGGCCCACGGGTTCGCTTAGGATGGGAGCGTCCTTGGGTGAATAGTAAAGGGCACTCTGTTTCATCTGATATTTTCATTTCAGCGCCAGAACAATCAGTGACTGCCGACTACCGTATACCGATGAGAAACATAACGCGGGATTACGCGAGTATAGAGGCGGGTTACCAATTTATAGAGTACAGCAACACTTCCTTTGAGAGTGAAACCTTATCTTTGTCTGCACACCGTTACTGGCAACATGACAATTCACCATGGCAACACGATGGCTCGGTTACCTATCTACGTGAAACTTATGATCAAGGGGAATTGAGTACAAACACCACGTCCCTAGTATTACCCGGGTATTCGTTAACCTATCGCGATAAAGACAGTGAGCTCAACATTAATAATGGTACCTACCTTCAAATGCTCACTCAAATAGGCAGAGAAGGTTATGGTTCTGATATCGATTTTGCCAAAGCCGTGGTTGAAGCCACGCTTATCCGTACCTTTAACAATGTGCACAGAATAACCATACGCGGTGAAGCTGGGGTTATTAAAACCAATAGTTTTGATGAGGTGCCAACGTCGTTGCGTTTTTATGCAGGGGGCGATAAAAGTGTTCGCGGCTTCGACTATCGCGAAATTTCTCCGACAGCTGAAGTCATTGATCCAGAAACAGGAGAACTCATTGTTGACTCTATTGGAGGGAAGTACCTTGCTACATCGAGTGTAGAGTATGCCTATCAAGTGGCAGATAATTGGAGAGTGGCAGCGTTTGTCGATGCAGGTACAGCAACAAACGACACCAGCACAACGCTGACATATAGCGTTGGGCCTGGTGTACATTGGCTTTCACCAATAGGTCCAGTCAGACTTTACGTGGCAAGAGGCTTTGCGCCAGACGAGAATACATGGCAGTTACATATTTTGTTGGGGCCTGAGCTATGAGAAAACGTACGCTTTCGGCTATTTTACTTTCACCGGTTCTTATACTGGTCGCGTTGTATGCCGTTTTGATAAGTCCCTTAGGCGGCCCTACCGTTAAGTTACTGGCCAACACGTTTGTCGAAAACCTCTCCATCGATGCCATTGACGGTGGGTTTGCTGACACACTAGAAGTGCATAATGTGGAGTGGGAAAACCCGCAATGGAAGGTGTCTGCACAATATGCCTACATTGATATTACCTGGCGTTGTTTGTTTGAGCCTAGAGTATGTGTCAATGAAGTTACGCTGGAAAACGCTACGCTTACACAGCGCTCAAACGTGCCTGACTCTTCCGATGATGCACCTGCAGGTGGCCAGATTGAATTACCGCTGCCTATTGATGTTGGGTATTTAGCGCTAACGAATATCAAACTTGCTCTACTTACGACAACAGTAGAAATTGATGAACTAGAGCTAACCGATTTTGAAGGAAATAGCGACCTCATACTTGACAGCATAGCCGCGAAAGGTGTTCGCATTGCTCTGCTAAACCAAGATGAAGCTGCCAGCTCTTCACCGGCAGCCATGACCAATGCATCGGAAACTAATAGTGAGCAGCCTGCTCCCAAAAAAGAACAGGCTCCAAGTGCTGATAGCGCTTTGCCTACGTCATACTCACTAAGCTACGACGTCCCCGAACTACCAAATATAGCTACCCCTATTCCTTTGTCTCTTGGTACTTTTTTAGTAGAAGATCTACACATAATTCAAGGGGAGAGCAAACAACAGATTTCACTCATCTCGCTGTTAGAGGCTCACTTTAAGGGCAGCGATGTCGCTATTGAAGAAATGACCGTTGTACATGAACAAGGTGAGGTGAAAGGAAAAGCGAGCGCAACACTTGACGGAAACTTCCCATTAAATGTGGCTATTAACGCGAAAACGAAGCTTGGTGACACACCACAAGAACTGAGTGTAGCGGCCGCGGGTGCGTTGGACGATTTAACGCTGTCAGTTGTTGCCAGAGGCGCGGTAACCGCAAACGCTAACCTAATGGCCAACATTCTAGACAGTAACCTTCCCATAGAATTCACTGCGAACTGGCAAAAACAAGCCATACCGACACTGGAAAACACTACGCTCAAAGAAGGACAGTTAACGCTTTCCGGCACCATGGGTGATTACGTACTTAAAGGAGCAGGCGCAGCTACATTGCCTGACATTGGCAATGTACCAGTATCACTTGATGTGGTGCTGAAAAAGAACAATATTTTTGTTAATGAAGCCAATATAAACGCTTTGGATGGGAGCTTAACCAACACTGGTACCCTTTATCTAAATGAAAGTATCGCGTGGGAAGGTAAGACAACGCTTAAGAATGTATCAGGGCGGCAATTCAGCACTTATGCGCCTGAAAAAATTAGCGGAGAAATAGACAGTATATTGCAATACTCTGAGCGCGGCGGATTACACATGAGCCTAAGAGATATGACTGTCTCGGGTGTACTTCAGGGCAAACCGCTTCAGGTGAAGGGGGATGCGGTTTATGCTGGCCCCAGCGACTTATTCGTTACTAACGTCAATATCATTCAAGAACACGAGCAAGAGCGAAACACGATACGCGCCATTGCTCAGGTACTGAATAAGCGTCATTTAAATGCAAATATTGCGATAAACGTTAACGCTATTTCAAGCCTATACCCAGAAGTGACAGGTGCGATAAGTGGCAATATCACAGCCGCCGGTCCTTGGCAAAACCCAAGTGCTAACGGCACACTCGCCCTATCTAATATTGCTGTGTCACCCAATTTAAATGCCTCTGCCGCGCAGCAAGGACCATTGAACGGCGAAATCAAAGTTAGCGGTACCTATCGCGACCACACCGCAGATATTGACCTAGCTGTGCCCAACAATAATATTGGGCTGTCTTTAAAAGGTGCATGGACTAACAATCACTGGGTGGGGGAAATTAGTGATACGGCATTGAAGCTCGCTAATATGCAGTGGACGCTATCAAGCCCGTTCAGTGTAGATATAGGCACCACACCTATAACGGCTAAAATAGGTCAGCACTGTTGGACCTCTCGAAAAGAAGGTGAGCTGTGTATTTCAAACGTGAATTATCAACAAAACAAAGCCAGTTGGGATATCAGCGCGACGGCGCTGCCCATCGGGTTGTGGGCGAACGAGTTAGCGCCTACTGTTGTTTCAAGTCCCTCACAAGCAACACTTACCGTAAAAACCAAAGGCAGCTACTCAGCTAACGACCCAATCGATGCCACATTTACTGCGTCTATGAGTTCTGCGCCATGGCAACTTGGTGAAACGCGCCCGCTAACGCTCACTATTAACTCCATAGAAACTAAAGGAGAGATAAAGCAGGGGCAGTTAGCATCAACATCTGTGATCTCAAGCCAAGATGTCGGGGATGCAACACTAACCTTGAATACCCGTCCTTTCGAATCGCGTATACCACTTGATGGTAAACTAGAGATGCAAGGGCTTAATGTTGCACCATTCAAACCCCTTTCCCCTGCTATCAGAACCCTTACAGGAAAGTTAAACGGGAACGTATCGTTAAGTGGTTACATTGACGACCCTACGCTTAACGGTGAATTGACGGTTTCAAATGGCGCTATCGATATACAAGATACGCCTGTGACACTGGCCGATTGGAATCAAAAAGTATCGCTTAATGGTCAAACCGCTGCACTAGACGGTACCTTCTTACTAGGCGGAGGAAAAGGGGCGTTAAAAGGCGAGTTAGACTGGTCATCCAACCCCAGTGCGACATTTAATTTAAAGGGAAACGGTTTCGAAATTCGTCAGCCAAACATTCGACTCAAGGTATCACCGAATATCGATATCGCCGCCACAAAAGAAAAAGTGGACGTGAGTGGCGAGGTAAATATTCCTTGGGCGAGAATTGAAATAGAGTCGCTACCTGAGAGTGCTGTTTCCCCATCAAAAGACGTGCACCTGCGTGGCGAACCGGATAGAGAGGAACCGCTAGATATCGTCCACGCTTCGGTATTGGTAAACATCGACAAAAACAAAACCGAAGAAGTAAAACTCGAAGCGTTTGGCCTTACTGCAAGTTTGTATGGTGGCATTCGCGTAAACACTCAACCTGCACTTGTGGGCTATGGTGACCTTCAAATTTTAAATGGTCGATACAACGCTTACGGACAACAGTTAATTATTCAAACCGGTGAAGTACAATTTAACGGCCCAATTGACCAACCTTTGTTGCTGGTCGAAGCCATCCGCGACCCGGCTAAAACCGATGACGACGTAATTGCAGGTATCCGAATTGATGGCGCGGCTGACTCGCCAAGTATTAACCTGTTCTCTGAGCCTGCAATGGATCAACAGGGCGTATTGTCATATCTACTCACAGGTTCTGGACCGAACTCGGGCACACAAGATCCTAACTACGCTGCGCTGCTGGTAGGTTTTGGTTTATCCAACACCAAAACCCTGACAGGGCAAGTGGGAAGCGCGCTAGGTATTGATGATTTTAGTTTAAGCACTAACGAAGATTTACTGTCGGTAAGAGGGCAGATTAACGAGCGATTATCTGTGGAATACAATGTGGACGTTGGTCTAAGTAACAACGACGCTAATAGCACGCTACGACGCAGACAACTACCGCCTGACTTGGCGGTAAAATATCAGCTTCTACCTAGTTTATATTTAGAAGCCATTCAAACCACACTGGAAGACCAATCTGAGTTCGCGTTAGACCTTTATTATGAGTTTTTCTTGGGTGATAACAGAACCCGTAGAGATAGTGATGAAGACGACAGTGAATCTGACGAGTCCAATGAAAGCGCAGAGCAAGATCTGAAAGATAAGGTGAGCACTCCGAGCACAAGTAATAACAATTAAGCGCTCAAAGTCAAAACATCGTACTTTTGCACTCATGCGCCCTTAACGCTGCTGTGCCATCTTCTCAAGCGTTTCGAGTTGACGCTCAAAACGCTTTTGTCTTTTGCTCGCCCACACATACCACACTAGCATCACAACGCTCATGGACGTCATAACTATAGCCATCTTCATAACTTTCTCTGGGGTAAGCTCCCCATAAAAATAGCGCTCCACCAGAAAGGCACATCCAAATAACACTGCAGTCCATGTCGAGTGTTTAGTGATTACAGCAATCTTCACGTTATTCTTAATTTGCTTTATTAGCTGCGTTAGGTGGTCAGCGGTTTGAGTGTCTTTTGAAAATGCGGCCACTCTTCTTAACCACAGCTGATAAACAAGCAGGGGAAGAGCCGTGACCAGCATAAAAACAAACATCGCGTGGGCGACAAAAGTGAACTTTTCCCAAGTAATAACTAGCAAGTAGATCGCTGGGATAAACGCTAAGGAGTCAACCAACATATACCAGCGTTGCTTGGTTCGCTCGCTGCTTAAACTGGCTTTTACTTCCGAGAGGTTGATAGTCGTAACTGGCTGAGCTTGCCATAGCGCAGAAAGGCCATCATTTTGCGCATCGTCTACTGATACGGGCGGGTTCGTTTGATTCTCTTTATCTGAATTATGCATGCGGTTGCTCCTGCATGATACTTTGTTTGGCGCGCTTTAATATCACACCAACATGATTTTTAGTCAGACCACAGACGTCTGCAATTTCATCGTAACTTAAGCCTTCAAGAGAAAGCGTTAGCACTTGTCTTGACTGCAATGGAAGTGCCCGTACCGCGCGAAGTAGGCGTTCCAATGACTGGTGTTGACTAGACATTTCCTCTGGTGAGTGGGTAGTACTCGCGAACCCGTCAGAGCCCAAATCATCGTGGTCATATTGATGGGTATCGAGACGTTTCACTTGATTTGCTACGTGAGTAACTGCGCGGTTATGAGCTATCTTCAAAATATAGGTTTTCACGCTGCTATCGCCCTTAAAGCGAGACAGCCCCTGCCAAACGGCAATAGCAATTTCTTGCAATAATTCTTGCTGCATCGCTTCGTTTGCTTCATAGCTGTTGGCTACACGGCTCAGTATTGCCCCGTATTGCGCAAAAACATCTTCAAAACCCTGCCCCAACGTCACATCCCTAATCACAAAAACTGTTGTTATTTTATTGTGTTACTTCTATCAGTCTGCCCCCACGAATTTTTATTACAAACTTTTTTCGTCAGTGCTGTAATTTTTTTAAGCAACAAACGACTAGTTAAAACAGTAAGTGCAGTAACGTGCGTTTAGGGCATTTTCCCTAAAAGCCTTCAACCTTGAAATTTGGATTAGGAAAAAATTATGTCTACGTTAAGTATAGTTTTGTTAATTGGCAGCCTGACGTCGCTTGTGCTTTTGGCAAGCTACTTAGACGCAAAATTTCAGTGGCGACTAAACGACTGGATGAACGGCGAGTGCAGCAACCCGTTCGTTAAAAGCGTGACCGACAAACAGCAGCAGCGTTTAGAGGAAAAAGATGCGCAGATTGAAGCTTTGATGGCGCGAATCGAAACCCTTGAAACCATTGTTACCGAGCCTGCTTACGAACTGAATAAAAAAATCAACGCGCTCAAATAAACGGTTTTACCAGCTCCTAGCTCGACACCGGTGGGCGACGCATAAAGCGGGGAACTTTCCCCATTGCAATGGCGTTGCCTACCAGCACAATGACCACCCCAACCACAGATAAAACGCTCCAGGTATAGCCTTCGAAAAAGGTGGAAATAACCAGTGCAACCATGGGGTATACCAAGACCACATATGCAGCCTTGTCAGCGCCCATTTGCTTTAACAGTTTCATGTACGCGCCAAACGCAAACACAGAGCCAAAGATAGCCAGATAAAGCAGCGACAGATAGAACTCGGTATGGGTAGGAATGACCAACTTACCCGGCATTGCCAGTGAGGTGATGAAAAGCAGCACCATGGCATAGCTCATGGCATAGAAGTTCATTTGGATAACAGGCGTACCCGAGGTCAAAATACGCTCGGAGATAACGTTACCTGTTGAGGCGCAGAAAAAGCTGACAAACGCTATAGCGAGGCCGGTAGCAAGCGCCGCATCCATGGAGACTTTGGAAAACTCCGGCACAAACAAACACACAATGCCCAGCAAGCCAAATGTAGCACCTATAACCACTTCTTTTCTTATAGGCTCTTTAAGCCACCAACGCCGAAGCACAACATTAATGTAGATAATACAAGAACTCATAAGGGCTAACAGCGCGCTAATTATGTGCGCTTGCGCCATATACAGCAGCGTATAATTTAAGCTGTATAAAAAGAGACCGACTGCGGCCATTTTCACATGAACATGTACCGGTAGCTTAAGCGGCAAACGCCTAATAACACAGTAAATCCCTAAACAGGCCGACGCCAATAAATAACGCAGCGCAATGGCAAACGTTTCAGAGGTATGTCCTATTTGGTAAGTGATGGCTATCCAGGTTGAGCCCCAAATCAGGCAGCACAGAGCAAATAAGGTTGCGTTATTCATAGCGGTGTTCTAGCCCTGGGAAGCTGATAAACAAGAAGATAAGTGGGCAGATAAATGGTCGATAGCACTATCTAGCAGTTTTTGCCTAGCGCCATTGCCAATCCACGCATTATGCGGCGTTACCAGCAAGTTAGGTAGTGCCTCTTTAAGCAATATATGATCAACAGGCGGAGGCTCGACACTTAGTACATCTAATCCCGCGCCACCAATTTGGTTGTTTTTAAGCGCATGATAGAGTGCCTCCTCATCAATCAAACCGCCGCGAGCCGTATTAATGAGAAAAGCGGTTGGCTTCATCAGCGACAACGTCTCGGCGTTAATCAGCTTATCGGTGGCTTCAGTAAGCGGGCAATGAAGACTTACCACATCGGCATTTGGTAAAAGCGATGCAAGACTTGGACGAAGGTCGTCTTGTTTACCTGGGCGAGCAGCGATACTCACCTGCATACCCATAGCCTTAAACAATGCCTCTACACGCTTGCCAAGCTCGCCATGCCCAACAATTACCGCATGCTTACCCGCCAATTCCACCACGGGATGATTGAGTAAGCAGAAATGAGAAGATGCAGACCATGCTTGGTTGCGCATATCGCGCTGATACGTCACAAAATTGGTGGCCAAATTCAACGCCAAGGTCAACGTATGTTGAGCAACGCTATCAGTGCCGTAGCCCTCTACATTTTGAACGGTAATACCAGCTTGTTCGCAGTAATCACGGTCGATATTGTTCATGCCGGTCGCAGTTACGCCAATATAGCGAAGCTGACTGGCCTGCTGTAAATCTTTGGCTTGTAGCACGACTTTGTTAACCAGCACGACATCGGCATTTTTAATGCGCTCGGCAACGTCTTCGGCTTGAGTTTGTTGATGAAGCGTAATCGCGGCGTCGAAATTGTTTTGTACGTCATCGAGTGAAGAGGTATCAAGACTGGGCAAATCCATGGTTTCGGCGTCTAGAAAGACAACCTGCTTTTGATTGCCGTTGCTCATCGCTTGTGATGCATTGTGTTTCGTCATTTTTGCCATGCTCTACATTACTTCCACAATCGACTCTAACGCTGTTTTCACATTAACAGGAATAGGAATGGCCTTGTCGGTTTTTCTATCTACAAACACATGCACAAATTGGCCATGAGCCACGCGTCGCTTATTCTCTCCGGCATAAACCGATAGACCATAAGTCACTGAACTTCTACCAATTTTGATAACGCGCAAGCCTACAAAAATGTCTTCAGGGTAGGCTGCCGGAGCAATGTACTGACACTGACTGCTTACCACATACGCCACGGATTGCCCGTTGTGTATATCTAGCCCACCTTCTTCAATTAAAAAACGGTTTACCGCGGTATCAAAGAAACCATAGTACACAACATTGTTGATATGTCCGTACGCATCATTGTCTTGCCAACGCGTGGCGATAGTGACTTTGTAAGGGTAGTCGGCAAGTGTAGGTGTGATATCAGTCATGATCGTCCCTTAGTGAATAAATGTATCGCTTTGTTGTTGGCGCAAATAATGGAAATCGATGAACGACTAACGCCAATTAATGTTTAATGTGCGGTAGTCTATTGCAGCGATTCTTTTGAGTAGCGCTATGAGTAAAGCACCATATCGTCACGGTGAATGGCAACATCCGTTGTTTCATAACCTAACACACTGGCAATTTCTTTCGACTTTTTCCCTTTTATAAGCGTTAAGTCTTTTGCGTTATACAGGCAAAGCCCCTTGGCAATAACTTCGCCTTGGCACACCACTTCAACAGCATCGCCTTGTTCAAACAAACCGACGACATCAACAATACCCGATGGCAGTAATGACGCGCCTTTTCGCACTAACGCCTCTTTCGCACCGCTATCAACTTCTATTCTTCCAGCGGTTTTAAGCGTATGGGTAAGCCACAGTCTGCGCGCGCTGGCGGGAGTGCTACTAGCATTGAATAGGGTTCCCGGCACTTTACCTTCAAGTAATGCATCGAAGGTTTCGCCTTTTCGCCCGTTGACAATAAGAGTTTGAATACCGCTACTGGTGCACTTGTCTGCCGCTTCAATTTTTGTGCGCATGCCGCCAGTTCCTACCGCAGTTCCAGCGCCGCCGGCAAGGCCGTAAATAGTGCTGTCTATTTTATCTACCTGTGGAATGAGTGTGGCGCTGGCGTCTTTTCTTGGATCTGCGGTAAATAAACCATCGATATCTGAGCAGATAATCAGCGTGTCAGCTTGAGCAACTAACGCCGTATAGGCACCTAAGTTATCGTTGTCCCCCACTTTAAGTTCATTCACTGCAACCGTGTCGTTTTCATTCACAATGGGTAACGCATTGTGATTCAAAATTTCGCGCAAGGTATTTTTAATATTTACGTAGCGGGTTCTATCGCGTAGATCATCCGCCGTTAACAATACTTGTGCACAGGGAAAGTCGAAAAAGCGCTGCCAGTTGGCCATCATTAAATTCTGGCCAATCGCAGCCATGGCTTGTTTTTCTGCAATAGATGCGTTGTGACGAACCTTCACTTTGCTGCGGCCCGCGGCAACACTGCCAGAAGAGACAAGAATAATTTCTTTGCCAGCTTCGCGACTAGCAGTAATAAATCGAGCAAGAGACAGTAAATAACGCCCACTACACTCATTGCCTTCAGGAGCAATAAGCGCACTGCCAACTTTTATAACGGCACGTTGCCAATTAAAACGGTTCATAGGGGGAAGAAAAAAGAAAACAAGAGCTTAAGAATACGACAGTTAAAGCGCGAAACAAAACGATCTGTTACAGTTTTTTTGCGTTAAAACATGGTTAGTATACGGTCAAAAAATTGGATTGTGACAGGCATACTTATATACTAGGCGGTGTTATCTTATAACAATTCTAACTTACAAGTTGCAAGGAACCTGCATGAGCACCGCAAAACGACACTTTTTCTGGCTAGCGCCAGTGTTGTCTATGCTGATTTCTCTTCCTAGTACCGCCGCTATTAAACAAACTAAAGGCGATTTCGAAGATAAATTCCGTCAGCTGGACGAAGTTCTTCCTACTCCAAACGTATACCGTAACGCCGCTGGTGAGCCAGGCCACCAATACTGGCAACAACAAGTAGATTACGATATTGACGTAAAGCTACTTGAAGACAAACGCCGCATTGAAGCAAGCGAAACCATTACTTACCACAACAACGCGCCAGATACGCTTAAGTACTTGTGGATCCAGCTTGACCAAAACAAATTCCGCGACGATTCAATGTCTGCGCTTACTACCACGTTTGGCGGTATCGGTAACCGCGGGCCGGGTACGCAAGCTGCTAGCGGCGATGCGCCAGCTAAGCTAAGCATGGGTGCATTGCGCCGTCAGCAGTTTGTTGACGACAACGAGCTGGGCTATACCATTTCTCGTGTTGAAGACAAAGCGGGCAATGACTTACGTCACACAGTAGTTGGCACCTTAATGCGTGTTGACTTGGCTCAACCGTTGAAGCCAGGCAGCAAAGTTACGTTCGATATCGATTTTGCGTTTAACATTGTAGAAGAAGACGCTGTTTCAGCACGTGCAGGTTACGAGCACTTCCCAGATGACGAACGTGAAGGTGGTAACGACATCTTCTTGCTAGCACAGTGGTTCCCTCGTCTAGCGGCTTACACCGACTACGAAGCATGGACCAATAAAGAGTTTATTGGCCGTGGCGAGTTCACGCTAGAGTTCGGTAACTACGAAGTAGATATTACGGTTCCGGCTGACCACATCGTATCGTCAACGGGTGTGCTTCAAAACCCGAAAGACGTGTTAACTAAAACACAGCGCGACCGTCTGAAAAAGGCAGAAAAAGCTGACCGTATCGTATTCATCGTTTCACCAGAAGAAGCGATTGAGAACGAAAAAGAAGGCACGACCAAGCTTAAAACCTGGACCTTTAAAGCAGAAAACGTACGTGACTTTGCATGGGCCTCTTCGCGTAAATTTGCGTGGGATGCGCGTGGTTATCAGCAAGGCGGTGACACTCAACCATTGGTAATGGCCATGTCTTTCTACCCGAAAGAAGGTGGCGAGCTATGGCAGAAGTATTCTACAGAATCAATCATCCACACCATGGATGTTTATAGCCGCTTTAGCTTCGATTACCCATACCCAGTAGCCCAATCAGTAAATGGTCCAGTTGGCGGCATGGAATACCCCATGATCACCTTCAACGGCCCGCGTACAGAGCTTCGTGACGATGGTTCACGCACGTACTCGCTTGCTGAGAAACGTTTCCTTATTGGCGTGGTTATTCACGAAGTAGGTCATATCTATTTCCCTATGACAGTTAACTCTGACGAGCGCCAGTGGACATGGATGGATGAAGGTCTGAACAGCTTCCTAGACGGCGTTGCCGGTCGCGAGTGGGATCCTACGATCCCTTGGGGCGTTGAGCCACGTGATATCACTGGCTACATGAAGTCTCAGACGCAGGTGCCAATTATGACCCAGTCTGACTCAGTACTTCGCCTTGGCCCAAATGCCTATACCAAGCCTGCAGTAGCGCTTAACATTCTTCGCGAAACTATTCTTGGCCGTGAGCTGTTTGATTTCGCGTTTAAAGAGTACGCGCAGCGTTGGATGTTTAAACGTCCTACACCATCAGATTTCTTCCGTACTATGGAAGAAGCGTCAGGCGTTGACCTAGACTGGTTCTGGCGTGGTTGGTTTTACACCACAGACCATGTAGATATTAGCCTAGACAGCGTATACAAGCTTCGTTTAGACACTGAAGATCCAGATATCGATTTTGCTCGCGAACGCGAAGCAGAAATGGAAAAACCGAAGTCACTTACCGACCTTCGTAATAAAGAAGAAGGCAAAAAGCTTTGGGTAGATCGCTTTGAAGATATCAGTGACTTCTACGACGAAAACGATCGTTACACCGTAACTAACAAAGAGCGCAATAAGTACAAGAAATTCTTGAAAGATCTTGAGCCTTGGGAGCGTAAAGCGTTTGAGCGTGCGGTGAAAGAAGACAAAAACTACTACGTGCTAGATTTCAGCAACAAGGGTGGGTTGGTGATGCCAATCATTCTTGAACTAACGTTTGAAGACGGCACGAAAGAAGAAATGCGTATTCCTGCGGAAATCTGGCGTCGTACACCTAAAGCCGTAAGCAAGCTTATTGTTACCGACAAAGACAAAGAGCTGGTAAGCGTAACCGTTGATCCGCACTGGGAAACCGCAGACGTAGATGTGGAAAATAACCACTACCCGCGTCGTATCATTCCTTCGCGTATTGAAGCGTATAAGAATAAGCCGCGTAACACTTACGAGTACCGCGACCTTATGCACGACTCAAAGACCGAACTGAAAACCGACGACGAGGACAAAGATGACGAATAAGTTGTCTTTGGCTCGCTTGCAGCAGAGCGCTCATGCTCTGCTTGCAAGCGTAAGTGCATTCGCAATTACGGCTGCGCTATTAGTTAGCGCAATGTCGTACAGCACTGCAGCCCAAGCGCATCAAATAAAAGCAGCGATTACCACGGTACTGTTCAATCCTAGAACAGAAAATATTGAGGTGATGCACCGCTTTAATTTGCACGATGCTGAACACGCGGTTAAGGCGCTGTTCGACAAGCACGCAGATATTATGGACGACATAGAAACGCAGCAACAATTCGCTGATTACGTCGCCCACCACTTTGCAATTTTAAATGCAGCAGGCGAGCCATTAAAGCTTGCTGATGTTGGCTTTGAAGTTGAAGGTAAGCACTTTTGGGTTTATCAGGAAACTGCTGAGCCGCCTGTACTTGAAGGCATTAAAATTCGCCATGATGCATTGCGTGACTTGTGGCCAAAACAAGTGAATACGCTAAATGTAGAAGGCAAGGGTGATATCAAAACCCTGACCTTTGCTGATAGCGTAAATTTGCTGGAAGTAAGCTTCAATAGCCAAAATAGCGACCATCACTAATACCTAACGGTATAAGTTTATGAAAGCCCACTCGCATTCCTTGTCAAACGGCAGTGATTGCGGGTGGGCTTTTTTGTTTACGTGCTTCACGGTGTTCTTGTAGATAATGGATGCCTACCTCAGCTTTTGCCCCCTCTAATTCGAATAGGGAAAATCAAATATCTAAAACACGTTTTCTAATTGTCGTGTGAGACCGAAGTCGTATAGTCATCTTGGCATGCATGCTCTACCTTAATTATGGATAAACAGTTACTAAATTCAGTTAATGAGGTACATCATGACCCATAGCGCTGCATCACCGTTGCCTTCACAGGTCAAGAAACCCCAATCAAGAAGTGAGCGTAGTGCACGAAAACTACGTGCATCTAAAGCAGCTCAGTGCGCTGTTCAAGCAGAAAATGCACAGCAAACGCAAGATGCCGATGCAAAGAACGTCAAACAAAACAATGCGTTCGCTGATAAGAAAAATATCATGTGGGTGCTGTTAAGTGGCGCAATGGCGCTAACCTTTGTCGTCATGCTGTTTTTGCCAGATACAGGGATGGGCGGCGGCCTTGTTTCCACCTATTCTGCCATGCTTTGGTGTGGCTTTTTTGGTGCAGCACTTTGGCGTTATAGAGCGACAAGTGGCTGGGCTGGGTTTGCTTATGGAAGCGTTGTTGGACTAGTGATTCAATTTATTTCACAGATAATCTAGCACACAGTGTTTATACAATTGCCTTATGCAACTCGCCTAGTAAGAAACCGCTGAGCGACTAGGAACGGCAAGTCCACATTTCTTTTAAGTACATTATGGGCAATCTAAACGCGGCTTTTAAATAAGACTTCTGTTTAAACAGAAGTCTTATCCGTTGGTCGCCCTGTTGGCAACCTCACTTCCTAAACATTAAGTCCTGTTGATCTTTGATGTACAGCAATGGTCAACAGATCCTCAATGACTTTGGGCTGGAAACCCGATCCAGACGTTTTGTCCGACAGTATAATTTATAAACTCTAGTTACTTTTTTAGGTTGTGTTTAGACAATAACAAACCAAACGTTACCCTTCGCCTTTAATAAAACTGAGTGAGCCTATGGCAGAGAAGCCCAATAAATCCGCTGAATCACCAACCCGTTCTAGTAGAGCGGTACCGTCGTCGCGTTTATCGCGCATAGGCCGCTTGGGCTCATTGGCGGGTAGAATTGCAGGTAACGTAGTATCACAAGGTGCAGGGCAACTGTTAAAGGGCGAGAAGCCCGCGTTGTCTTCGCTGCTATTAACGCCCAAAAACATTTCAAACATTGCAGATCAGCTTGCCAGTATGCGTGGTGCAGCTATGAAGCTTGGGCAGCTTATTTCAATGGATGCAGGAGATTTTCTCCCCGAAGAACTTGCGGTAATTCTAGGGCGATTACGGGACGACGCTGACCCGATGCCAAAAGACCAGTTAATTGCCACGCTGAATCAGTCTTGGGGCGAAAAATGGCAAGATGACTTACTTTACTTTTCCTTTGCCCCTATAGCTGCGGCCTCTATTGGTCAGGTGCATAAAGTCATTACGATGGACGGTCGGATGTTAGCAGTAAAAGTGCAGTATCCTGGTGTGAAAAAAAGCATAGATAGCGATGTAGACAACGTAGCTACACTTATAAAACTCACTGGCTTGGTACCCAAATCATTAGATATCAACCCGCTTTTACAAGAAGCTAAAGCTCAGCTTCACCAAGAAGCTGATTATTTGCGAGAAGCTGACATGCTCAACCGTTATCGCGCGTTGGTTGAAAACACCGACATCCAAAACAAGGGGAGTAATGCGTTTGTCATTCCGCAAACCTTTGCTCCCCTTACCACCAGTACCGTGTTAGCGATGGATTTCATAGAGGCGCAAGACTTAGATGCGCTATTAAACGAGCCTCAGGACGTCCGAGATGCCGTGATGACGGCGCTAATGACTTTATTTTTTAATGAAATTTTTCATTTTAAGCTGCTGCAGAGCGACCCTAACTTAGCCAACTACCAGTTTAAACCCGATACAAAAGAAATCGTTCTGTTAGATTTTGGTGCTACACGGGATGTGCCTGACGCCATTTCAGCCCAATATCAAGCGTTACTCAACAGCGCCGCAGCCAACGATAGAGCGATGATGCAGCAAGCCGCGTTTCGCATAGGATTAATTGACGAAAGCCACTCTCAAACGCAAGTCGACGCCGTCATAAACATTGGTATGGAGGCGTGTGAAGCGATTCGCTGCGAGGGCGCTTATGACTTTGGCCAAAGCGATCTCATTGCAAGGCTTCACGAAAAGGGAATGGCGCTGACTATGGAGCACAATTTTTGGCATACGCCGCCAGTAGATGCCCTGTTTATACACAGGAAGCTAGGTGGCTTATTTCTGTTGGCTAAACGATTGAAAGCTAAAGTAGATATGCGAAAGGCAGCGGGCACATGGCTGAATCTATAACCTGCACTTCGTTGCTGTGTTAAGCGAGTAAGAAACTACTTATTACACAGCTTATATATCGTTTGGATCGGTTTTGCGATGCTGTGCCATGTTTTACTGTGAAAACGTTGCGCTGCGACCTTACAGAACTCAAATAGGACCCACTTCAAGAGCCTACAGCACTCGCACAACAGTCTAGTAAGGCAAATCCATACTGAACGGTAACGCCATCTGTTCTTTACTTTTTGGCGGGTTGCCAATCATTTCATCGTAAGGCGTATCGTGCTTCATTACCGCCTGCTGAACATGACAATGCGCGAAGGCTTCGCGAATGTGGCCGGCACTAAAAAAACGCATGGGCTTATCTTTGTTGTCGTAAAGCATGCCACTCTGACTGCCGATAGTGAGATAAACCAGGTAAACATTCATCTCATACGACTGAACTTCCAGATAATCTATCGCGGTAGGCGACTCTTCAATATCTCGAAAATAGAACTTCTGCATTTTTCTACCTCATGAACCAAGTATGCACCTTGCACGCCCTATATTCTTATTTAATGACGGAAGTTAGGGCGAAAAAGCAGAATATATACGTTAAGCAAGGTGCTCAGGTTCATTAGATAGGTCTAGCGGAGGTCGATGGTTTTTAAACCGTACTGCATTTGCCAACACCAGTAAGGATGCAAGAGAGCAGGCACTGTATAGGAACGCCGCCGTTCCCATTCCAGAAGCAATCCATAGTAATGGAAATACCAGCAACCTAGGGCCTTCAACAGCTAAAGCGACTTTCGCTTTAGACAGTATAAAGCCATTTTGTATACTCATAACAATGATAGTCGCTACAGCAATGATCTGATGCTTAGTTGACAAGTTATAGATATTTAAAAGGAGATAAAGCATTACTCCCAGCATGATTAGATGCTGCATAACACTGTAGCGTTTTACTGCTCGGTGTAATTTAGGGTGATACTGTCTAAACTTACTCACGCTAATTATCCTATAAGGGCACATTTAAGTTGAAACGGGGTCGTGAGGCTCGAAATATTCACTAATTATTATAGATAACAACGAGCTAGCATTTGCTTTTCAATGACTAATCAACACATTAGTACACAAACCCAATTTGTTAAACATTTGTTTAAAAATAATTTTTGCATTTACATAATATCGAATGTGAATGAGAAGAAAAAATGAGGGTTTTCCACTAAATTTGTATAAAAAGAAATCGGAAAGTGACTTTTTTACGTTAAAAAGTGTTCAAAATAAGGAATTTACAATCTAAGGGAACATTTCTCTTGATTGATTTTCTAAATTTGGGTGTTATCTCTGGTAGTATTACCAAAAGGATAGTTTTGTAGCGGAGTCATTATGAGCGAATCGTCGGAAAAGAAATCGTTAGGCCCACACTTTATCATTGTAGGCATCCTTCTTGTTGTTATTCTGGCTGTTGTGTTTTGGCCCAGCGACGATGAGCCTGAGCCTGTAGTTACTCCTGAGCCCGAAGTGACTGAACCTGAAGTGACTACGCCAGAAGAGCCTGAAGTATTTGAGCCTACTCAGCCAGCCCCAACAGTAGAGCTTGAGGAAAAAGACGAGGTTGAGCCGCTTCCAGAGCCAGTTGAACCAAAACCGGAACCTCTGGATACCAGCGATCCTGCGGTGAAAGCTTCACTTATTGAGAGTTCGTCTGCGAGCGAAGAAACCGTTAACCGCATGCTGGTTGATGAAGGTCTAATTCAACGCTTTGTGGTGTCGGTTACGAATCTAGCAAATGATGAAATGGCGCCTAATCACCAGTTACTAACGCCACCTGAGCAGAACTTCCGCGTATACTCTCAAGCAGGCAAGCAATGGATTGATGCAGCAAGCTATAAACGTTATACACCATACGTAGATATGTTGGAGTCATTCAATAACGAAGCACTGCTTAACATATACGGTATTTATAAAGACGACATTCAGGCGAAGTACGCCGAAATTGGAAGCCCTGACCAAGACTTCAACAGCGTATTGCTTGAAGCGATTGATCAGCTTCTTGATACACCTGAAGTGCCGGTTCCTGTAGAGGTTTATACCGACTCGGTCGCCTATAAGTATGCTGATGATCGTCTAGAGAGTTTAAACGAGCCACAGAAACAACTTCTTCGTACTGGCCCAGATAACATGCGTCGCATAAAGGCAAAGCTACGCGAACTGAAAGTATTGGTTGAAGAGCGTGGATCTAACTAGATTTCAGCAGCAGCTTAAGGGCACGTCGTCAAAAGCGCGCCCTTTACCTCCTGTTGAACAATGGAACCCCGATTTTTGCGGTGACATTAATCTAACTATAGCGCTTGATGGAAGATGGTTTTATGAAGGCAGTCCTATTGGGCGCGCAAGCTTGGTTCAGCTTTTTGCTTCGGTGTTAAAGCGGGAAGGTGACAAGTACTTCTTAGTTACTCCCGTAGAGAAAGTAGGCATTACCGTTGAAGACACACCTTTTCTTGTAACTCAATGGCATAGGGAAGAAGGTGAATCAGCGAGTGACAGCACCTATGTGTTTACCACACAAACAGGCGACATTGTAAGGTTAGAGCGTGCTGATCAGCTCGAACTTCGCGTTCCGCCTAAAGCCATACAAGATCCAGAGGCAACGCCCATTCCCTACCTATGCGTTCGCAGAAACTTGTGGGCAAGACTACATCAAAATGCCTATTATCAACTGCTCGAACAAGCTGATGAAAAACTGGATGAAGCCGGCACGCAATTTAGTATTCAGTCAAACGGCATCACCTTTATTTTAGGTGAAGTAAGCAACTAGCCTACTTTGTTGCTTCTGTCTCTTCGAACATATCAAAACGTAATTCATCTTCAATAAAGCACCGTTAACAGCGCTTTGTTTTGCGTTATACCTCTGACTGCATTACATTCGATATAGTCTATAAAACAATCAACAAGAAGACCTATATCATGAAAAAGCCTCTGATTACGCTGGCCATTGCCAGTGCCTTACTCTCATCGCCCTTTTCCACTGTAGCCGACACGCTGATTCATGCAGGAAAAGTGTTTACTGGCACATCAAACTCTCTTCAGGAAAATGTGACTATTGTTGTTGAAGACAACAAGATCAAAGCGGTAAAGAAGGGGTTTGCTAAAGCTCAAGAAGGCGATACTGTCATCGACTTGAAGACGTCAACCGTTATGCCAGGTCTGATGGACATGCATGTTCATTTGTCTTCTCAACATGGTGGTCCACAAACGTATCTGGAGCGCTTTTCACTAAATGAAGCCGACTATGCATTACGGGCAGCGAACTACGCTAAGATTACGTTAGATTCGGGCTTCACCACGGTTCGCAACTTAGGGGATGGCTACAACGAAACCGTTGCGCTAAGGAACGCTATTAGTAAAGGCTATGCAACAGGCCCGCGTATTTATACCGTTGCTAAATCTATTGCCACTACAGGCGGGCACGCCGATCCAAGTAATGGCTTATCTCATTTACTTCGCCCAGACGTAGGCCCTAAGCAAGGTGTGGTTAATGGCGAAGCTGAAGCCCGTGAAGCAGTAAGAACTCGTTACCAAGATGGTGCGGACTTAATCAAGATCACCGCAACCGGCGGCGTATTGAGCGTTGCTAAAAGCGGCCAAAACCCACAATTCATGACCGATGAATTAGAAGCAATTGTTGAAACGGCAAAAGACTACGGTATGACAGTGGCGGTGCACGCGCATGGGAAAGAGGGAATGAAGCGGGCTATTGAAGCCGGTGTAGATTCTATCGAACACGGCACTTATATGGATGACGAAATCCGCAAATTAATGAAGAAGCACGGCACCTACTATGTACCAACAATACTGGCAGGAAAGTTTGTAGCAGACAAAGCCAAAATTGATGGCTTCTTTCCGGAATTGGTGCGCCCGAAAGCTGCAGCCATTGGCCCGCTTATCCAAAATACCTTTGAACAAGCACATAAAGCAGGCGTAAAAATTGCTTTTGGTACAGACAGTGGTGTATCAGCCCACGGCGACAATGCGCAAGAGTTCTCATTAATGGTTGAAGCTGGTATGAAGCCTGCCGACGCGCTGCTAAGTGCCACCGTGAATAGCGCGAATTTACTAGGTATCAGCGATATTCTTGGCACGCTGGAAGAGGGTAAGTTGGCTGATATTGTTGCGGTTCAAGGCAACCCGCTTGACGATATATCGCTTATGGAAAGCGTGTCTTTTGTGATGAAAGACGGAGTCGTTTACAAGCAGTAGAAAAAATAAAGTGGTAGGGATTACATGGAACTAGGTAAAAAGGTTAAGCACAAAACCAAAAAACTTGTCGATTCTAAGCATATGTTAAAGGGCATCACTCTTGCCTCATTTTTAGAATCAACCATTGTTCCCATACCACTAGAAGCCGTAATGGTGCCACTAATGCAAGCAAGACGAGAGTCGCTTTGGCAAATTGCATTGATGGCCACCATAGGCTGCGTGATTGGCGCAGTCTTCGGCTATGCTCTTGGCTATTATCTTTTCGATATGGTTGGTCAGTGGCTTATAGATACTTTTTTCAGCCAGGAACAATTTGATAATGTTAAACAGCAGATGCAAAACCAAGGTTTTTGGTTCGTAATGACCTTAGGTATTGCCCCTATCCCTTTTCAGGTTGCGATGCTTGCAGCAGGTGCAACCCAATACTCACTTCCGCTTTTTCTTTTAGCTACTGTTATTGCACGTTCAATTCGCTATTTCGGACTCGCAGCCGTGGTCTATTACGCAGGAGACAAAGCTGAGCAGCTCATTAAGCGCTACAAAATGAAAGCGGTTATTGCTATCACAGTTGCAGTGCTTCTTTTATGGTGGCTTTCAAATTTAATCAGCCAATAAGCTTGCCTGTACTAGTGACTCAAAGCACTTAATAGGCGAGACAAACGATGCCGTTGGTTCACGACAACGTAAATATCAAATCAACCCAATAGATTTTTTGAACTTTACATTTGATAATGATTCTTATTTGCACTAATGTAATAAAAAACAGGAGGTGCTTATATGAATGTTCAGCGGCTATGCCCAGTTTACAAAAAGTGGCTACAGCTAAACCCTTCAAACGCGCGACAGCATCGCTATGCTATGCAAGCGCAGACGCAACAGGCTCATCAACAGGGTAAATTGGATTATGCGAGAGAATTAGGTTACCAGACCTTTGAGGCCGCAAAGGTTATCCTTAATGCGCTTCAGCCTACCTCTTTGCAGAAAGTCAGTGTAGTTCAAGAAGACGTACTCGCTTTTTCCACTATGGGAATGTACTTATCATCTCTGCTTGCCGAAGAACATAGGAAGCGAGAATCTCACGCTATTTTACAAGAATGTCAGCAACAGCTTATTGCCATATTACCCCTGCATGCCACCAATCCTTCTATATGCAGGCTAATCGCGGCCATTCAGCATACCCTTGAGCAAACCTATGTCCCCCAAGCAAGCAAACGACTCGCTTCTGTGGCAGTGCATTAAATACTTTAGATAAAAGGAGATAGTTATGGCGTCGAAACAAATTTCAAGCGAAGACGGCTTTGTCTCATTAAACGTTAGAGCTTCTGTACTTCAAAAAATGCTTAATGGTGAAGTGCTACACATGACAGATATTCACTGTACCTGTTCGCGAAGCAAGCAGGTTTTGAAGCAACTTTTATTGCAGGCTGCTAGCGGCCGCGAATAGAAACAGTAACAAAAAAGGCGCTCAAGCGCGCCCTTTCTTAATTACGTATTGGTAAGGCATGGTCTCGGTTTGAGACGCAACCAGCGTGTGGTCCATAAAGCGGCAAAAGCTAGGAATATCTCTGGCCGTTGAGGGATCGTCAGCCGTGACCGATAAAGTTTCCCCATCGGCCAGCTTTCGAATATTCAGACGCACCATCATTACTGGCTCTGGGCAACGCAATCCTAGCGCATCTAAATGCTGACTAGCCGCGCTAAATGCGCTGTCAAAATCAGATGCCATAATTTTCACGATAGGTGTTAATGGCGCTGATTTCGCTATCAAACCCGCCTTTCTCGGTCAGATAAGCCACGACATCGGCAAGCGATACAATAGAGATAACCTGAGTGCCAAAGTCGCGCTCGACCTCTTGAATAGCTGACAGTTCGCCATTACCGCGCTCTTGTCTGTCTAGCGCAATCAGCACGCCAGACAAGCTAGCCTGCTGTTGCTCGATTAAGGTCATCGATTCGCGAATAGCCGTACCCGCAGTGATCACGTCATCCACCAGCATAACCTTACCTTCTAGTGGGCTGCCAACTAGATTGCCGCCTTCACCGTGGGTTTTCGCTTCTTTGCGGTTGAAGCAATAAGGGACATCAAGCTTGTGGCTATCGGCCAATGCAACGGCTGTTGTTGTCGCAATAGGAATGCCCTTATAGGCTGGACCAAAAAGTACATCGAACGCAACGCCTGCGTCCATTAACGCATCAGCGTAAAAACGCCCCAACTTAGCCAAATCGCCACCGCGATTAAACAAACCGGCATTGAAAAAGTACGGGCTAACGCGGCCTGACTTTAAAGTGAATTCGCCAAATTTAAGTACGCCACGTTCAATGGCAAACTCAATAAAATCACGCTGAAACGCTTTCATGATGACCTCTTAATTTCTAATTTACGCGTTGGTTCTAACTACGTGTCGATGACTCGCTTACGCTAGCGCCGCTTTTTGAATGTCGAACAATTCACGTAAACCGTGCTTACCAATTTTCAGCATCTCGTCAAGCTCTTCAAACGAGAACGGTTCGCCCTCTGCAGTACCTTGAACTTCAATCAGCTTGCCGGTTTCGGTCATTACAATGTTCATATCTGTTTCTGCCTCAGAGTCTTCGGTGTACTCAAGGTCAGCGATTGGCGTACCTTCGTAAATACCTACTGAAAGGGCGGCAATCATATGTTTAAGCGGGTTAGTTTTGATAATGCCTTTTGCACGCATGTAAGTAAGTGCATCAACAAGAGCTACACACGCACCGGTAATTGACGCTGTACGCGTACCGCCGTCGGCCTGAATAACGTCGCAGTCTAACGTAATGGTGTTTTCGCCCAGAAGTTTTAAATCTACCGCTGCGCGTAGTGAACGCGCAATTAGACGCTGGATCTCTAACGTGCGGCCGCCTTGTTTACCGCGCGCCGCTTCACGGCCGCTTCGCGTATGAGTAGCACGTGGAAGCATGCTGTACTCAGCTGTAATCCAGCCTTTCCCTTGGCCCTTCATAAAGCGTGGCACACCTTCTTCTACCGTCGCATTACACAACACCTTAGTGTTACCAAACTCTACAAGAACAGAGCCTTCTGCGTGACAAGTGTATTGGCGAGTAATTGTAACAGGGCGAATTTGACTGGCGGTTCTGCCGCTTGGACGCATAGTGTTCTCCACAACGTAAGTGCTTAAAAAAGGGTAGCGTTTTACAGGTTTTATTGGCGATATGTGAATAGAAAGCCCAATTCGCGGTCAAAACCTATAAATTCGATGTAGCTACGAAATTGCGCCTAAGTATAACGCAATACCCGCGGCCGTTAAAAACGAACTTTACATGTTTGCTTATTGAATTACGTAAATGTGCGCTAATATACAAAATACAAGAAAACCTGCTGTAGATATTCACGTATACAACACGACATTCGGGTTGTTTTTGCAGGCTTTCAGTTAAATTTAAAGGATATTTATGATTTACAGCATGACAGCGTTTGCACGCGTAGAAACCAAAAAAGAGTGGGGCTCAGCCGTGTGGGAAATACGCTCGGTCAACCAACGCTTTTTAGAAACTTACTTTCGCCTGCCGGAACAGTTTCGCTCATTGGAGCCGGTTTTACGTGAACGATTCCGTAAAAAGCTAGCCCGAGGTAAGGTGGAATGTGCGCTGCGTTTTACTGCCAACGATGCTGCTGTAACTAAGCTAAGCTTAAATGAAGAGTTGGCTAAGCAAGTGCTTCACGCCGCTGACTGGGTGCAATCCCATGGCCAATCCACGGGGGTTAACCCACTAGACGTTTTGCGCTGGCCTGGGGTAATTGCAGCGGAAGAAGCCGATATGGACGCCATCCACGCTGACGTAATGGCCGCGTTCGACCAAGCTCTTAACGATTTTATTAGTGCCCGCGCTACCGAAGGTGAAGCCCTTAAAGGTATGATCACGCAGCGCCTTGACGCTATAGAAGTGGAAGCTGAAAAAGTAGCCGCGCGTATGCCTGAAATCATGGTGTGGCAGCGAGAAAAAGTGCAAACCCGCTTTGAAGAAGCAAAGGTTGAACTTGATGCAGGCCGTTTTGAACAAGAAATGATCATGCTGGCGCAAAAAGTAGACGTGGCAGAAGAGTTAGACCGTCTGAATGCTCACGTTAAGGAAACCCGTAATATCCTTAAAAAGGGTGGAGCAGTAGGCCGCCGTCTTGATTTCATGATGCAGGAGTTTAACCGCGAATCGAACACGTTGGGCTCAAAG
>NZ_JACSOE010000060.1:0-24099 GCF_014349115.1 Alteromonas sp. BZK5
CATGCCGGACCACCGCCATTACGCATGCTTTGTTTAACATCAAAATAATTAACCGACTTAATGGGCGTACCCAGAGTTACCAGCTTGTCTAAATAGCGCTTAACGGCTTCATTTTCCTCACACTCAGTTGGCGCGATGATGGTCATATCACCACCTGGAAGCGTTATAATTTGCGTATTGAACAAGTAGGTTTTTACTGCGTCTTGTACAGAGACTTCAGCAGTCGGTACTTCGATAAAGTGAAGCGGTTCGCTACCAAATTTAGCTTGAAGCTCTTTAAATCCAGCGTCTTTTTGATGAAACGCTTGCTCGTGGAAAAACAACACATTTTGGTTACCAACAGCGATCACATCGTTGTGGAATACGCCTTGGTCGATAACGTCTGGGTTTTGCTGCATGTAAACTACGCCATCGTCGTCTAGACCGTGTAAGCGAGCTACTGCTTGGCATGCTTCTAGCGTTTGGCGAGCCGGATATTTTTTCGGTGCTGGTTTGCTGGTATCAAATGCATGACGACCATAAACAAACAACTCTACGCCTGCCTGACCATAGTTGCTGCAAAGTCGCGTGTGGTTGGCTGCACCTTCGTCACCAAAATGCTCGTTATCTGGCAGGTGCTGGTGATGAGCAAAGTGCTTTTCATTGGCAAATGTACCGCGCAGGATATTGCCTGTAACCTGAGGCTCTAGTGAACGATGGAACTTGTTGGTTAAGTTTGCAGGGGTAAAGTGAACGCGACCATCGGCAGTATCGGCACTAGGAGACACAGTGGCGGCATTTGCAGTCCACATGCTACTGGCAGAACAACAAGCAAGGAAAATCTCGCGAGATTGCTTTGCAGCGCTTTCTAGCACGCGAGCATCAGAGCCTGTGAAGCCTAATCGGCGCAGTGCGGCGATGTCAGGACGCTCTTGTGGGGCCAACACACCTTGAATCATTCCCATATCGGCCAACGCCTTTGCTTTGGCTAAGCCTTGCTTTGCAGCTTGTTTTGGACTGCTCTTTGCGTTTGCGTTGTTCAGGGAAGCGACATTGCCAAACGACAAACCGGCATAGTTATGGGTAGGTCCTACAAGACCATCAAAGTTAACTTCAAACTGCTTCATACTTTCCCTCATTCTTGGAGTTTTGGCGCTTGACCCTATATGTTACTTTTCCATACGCACTGCGATTAATTTAATAGCAGCGGCAACGCTTTCGTTCTTTTACAGGGACAAACGATGCACTTCTTCACACCTGAACATGTTGTCAGGCTAGGTTGGAATGGCTGGCATTATACGGCTTTTAAGGCCAATGCCAATCGCACTGTTTATTTATTGTACAGTTTTTGCGCGTGTTTAAAGCAAAGGAAAGAATAAGTATGAAGAAGATCTTGTTTTCCATTCACTTTGTAGATATATGTTAAAAAAGAGCGAGTACCCTATATATAGTGCAAGGTTGCTCCAATTTTCAGAATTTGACGTAAATAGTCATTAAAAATCAATAGGTTTAGTTCAATTATATGGCAAAATCACTGGTCATAGTCGAGTCACCAGCCAAAGCGAAAACGATAAATAAATATCTCGGTAAAAATTTTATCGTAAAAAGTTCGGTTGGCCACGTGCGAGATCTTCCGACGAAGGCTTTAGGCAAAGTAGAGCCTAAAAAACCGGCTAAAGAACTCAAAACTTTAAGCGAAGAAGAGCGTCAAGAATATCTTCGCCGTCACGAATATTTGAAGCTTGTAGACAGAATGGGTGTGGATCCAGAGAAAGACTGGAAAGCCCACTATCAAGTGCTACAGGGTAAAGAGAAAGTCGTTAACGAACTTAAAAAGCTTGCTAAAGATGCTGACACTATCTATCTCGCGACCGATTTGGACCGCGAAGGGGAAGCGATTGCATGGCATTTACAAGAGCTGCTAGGTAAAAAAGACAAAACTTACCAGCGAGTGGTGTTTAACGAAATTACTAAAAACGCGATTCAAGATGCGTTCTCAGATCCGGGCGAACTAAATATCTCTCGCGTCAACGCCCAGCAGGCTCGTCGATTCCTAGACCGTGTTGTAGGCTTCATGGTATCGCCACTTCTGTGGAAAAAAATTGCGCGAGGCCTCTCAGCAGGGCGAGTTCAATCGGTAGCGGTTAGACTTGTTGTAGAGCGTGAGCGAGAAATTAAAGCGTTTGTACCTGAAGAGTTTTGGGACGTACACGCAGATTTAACTAGCCAGCAAAAAGCGGCACTGCGCATGCTGGTAGCAAAGCACGAGGGCAATGCGTTCAAGCCTAAAAACAAGGCCGAAACAGATAAAGCGCTTGCTGACTTAGAAGGGGCTAACTACACGGTAGAAAGCCGCGAGTCAAAGCCTACGCAAAGTCGTCCTTCTGCACCATTTATTACCTCAACGCTACAACAAGCGGCAAGTACTCGATTGGGCTTTGGTGTTAAGAAAACCATGATGATGGCACAGCGCCTTTATGAGGCGGGCTACATCACCTATATGCGTACGGATTCAACCAATTTAAGCCAAGAGGCGTTGGACAGTGCTCGTGCATACATTTCAGATAATTTTGGTGACAAGTACCTGCCTGATTCGCCAAATCGCTACGGCAGTAAAGAAGGTGCGCAAGAGGCGCACGAAGCGATCCGTCCTTCAAACGTGAGCATAAGTGCTGCAAGTTTAGGCGATATGGAACGCGATGCACAGCGACTTTATGAGCTTATTTGGCGCCAGTTTGTGGCCTGTCAAATGACTCCAGCTAAGTACGATGCAACCACTATTAAAGTGGCGGCGGGTGATTACGAGCTGACGGCGAAGGGCCGCGTACTTAAGTTCGATGGCTGGACTCGCGTTCAACCTCAGCTTCGTAAAAAAGGCGAAGAAGAGCTCATGTTGCCTGATGTACAAAAAGGCGATGTGCTTGACTTAAAAGCGCTTGATCCTAAACAGCACTTCACCAAGCCTGTAGCGCGATTTAATGAGGCTTCGTTGGTAAAAGAGCTTGAAAAACGCGGTATTGGTCGTCCATCGACCTACGCCAGTATTATTTCGACGATTCAAGATCGCGGCTATGTGCGCTTAGAGAACAAGCGTTTTTATGCCGAGAAAATGGGCGAAATCGTAAACGATCGTCTGATGGAAAACTTTGACGATTTAATGAGCTATGACTTTACTGCCAACATGGAGCAGCATCTTGATGATATTGCTGAAGGCAAGAAAGATTGGAAGGACGTGCTCAACGACTTTTACAGCGGCTTCTACGGAAAACTGTTAAACGCTGAGAAAGACCCTGAAGAGGGCGGTATGCGCTTGAATCAGGCAGTGCCTGCAGGTGTTGAGTGCGATAAATGCGGCCGTGAAATGAACGTGAGAACCGCGTCAACTGGCGTATTCTTGGGCTGTTCAGGCTACAATTTACCGCCGAAAGAGCGCTGCACAAACACCATGAATTTAACGCCTGGTGACGAAGTCGTGAAAGTGGACGATGAAGAAGAGCTCGAAACAGAAGCGCTTCGTTCTAAAAAGCGTTGTCCTAAGTGCGGCACGGCGATGGACAGTTACTTGGTTGACGAAACCCGTAAACTTCATGTGTGTGGTAACACGCCAACATGTGATGGCACCTTAGTTGAAACAGGCACATTCAAGATAAAAGGCTATGACGGCCCCATTATTGAGTGTGATAAATGTGGCAGCGATATGGAGCTTAAAAACGGTCGATTTGGTAAATACTTCGGCTGCACAAACGAAGAGTGTAAGAATACTCGTAAGCTGCTTAGAAACGGTGAAGCTGCGCCGCCAAAAGAAGATCCGGTAGATTTACCTGAGCTTCCGTGTGAAAAGTCTGATGCGCACTTTATGCTACGTGATGGCGCTTCGGGAATTTTCTTAGCGGCGCATAACTTTCCAAAGTCGCGTGAAACTCGTGCGCCGAAAGTGGAAGAACTTGCTCGCTTTAGAGATAGAATTTCGCCGAAATTCTATTATCTTGCTGATGCGCCACAAACAGACCCTGATGGTAACCCTGCAATAGTTCGATACAGCAGGAAGACCAAACAGCAATACGTGATGTCTGAGAATGACAACGGTAAAGCAACAGGATGGTCTGCGTGGTACGACAATGGCAAATGGCAGGAGCAAGCCGCTAAAAAGCCAGCGACTAAAGCCAAGAAGAAGTAACGCCTTTAATTCGGAAAAGGTAAAAATAGACCTTTAATTGAAATTCACAAGCCCGACATTGTTCGGGCTTGTTACGTAGTTAAAAGACGGTAAACGTCTGCAAAGCGTATCAATAGAAACAGTGTAACAGAGAGTAATTATGGCCTCCTTACAAGACCAACTACTGAAAGCCGGTTTGGCCGATAAAGCGTCTGCAAAGCAAGCGCGTGCAGATAAACGCAAAAAACAAAAGCAAAAGAATAAGCAAAAACAACCTGTCGTTGATGAAGCGACTATTGCTGCTCAACAAGCAGCTGAAGAGAAAAAAGCGCGCTCACGCGAGCTAAACCAGCTTCAACAGCAGGAGCGAGAGAAGCGCTCAATTATTGCGCAGGTAAGGCAGCTTATTACGGTAAACAAACAACCGCGCAATGGCGAAACCTTACTTAACTTTACACACGACAACGTAGTAAAGCGTCTGTATGTGAGTGAAGAGATGCACAAGCAAGTGACAAAAGGTCGTTTGGCTGTTGTATTGTTAGATGACGCTTATGAACTAGTACCAGCCCCCGTTGCTGACAAAATTGCACAGCGCGACGAGGCTTCAGTTATTTACCGTGCTGATTTAGATAAGAGCGGAGCCGATGGTAAAGATGAAGAAGAAGATGATTGGTACGCCGATTATGAAATTCCAGATGATTTAACCTGGTAGGCCCTCTAATTGATTCTCGCAGCCGCGCTCTGTATCACAGAGCGTGGTAAGCGGGAAAGTAGACGTAAAAAAATTTCAATAATTCGCCCCCTCCCAATACGCCATTGTGCCAATGGCGAACGACTTACCGTTAAGCATTCTCTGTTAAAAAATTCAACACGTTGATCTTTAGTAATTTTTACTTTTGCCGTTAACAAGTAATCTTTCTCATAACTACTTACGGTTTTCTCTACTATAGTTTTTTTTAGTCCTAACCCTGTTGAGCTTTGAAATACAGCAAAGATGAACAGGCCTACGTTACTAATTTTATTTGCATCGAACGTTTTTTCTTAGTTTTGGAGGGGTGCCATGGGTGTCTCAATTAAGTGGTTCTTCAGTGTTGTGGTGTCGTTGTGTGTGTCTTTTTCAGCAAATGCAGGACTATTCAAAATTTCTATTAACGATCTTGGTGGTTTAACACCTTCACAATCCAGTGTTTTTGATGATGCAATCGCTTATTGGGAGTCTTACTTAATAGGCGTTCAAAGCGAGTTTAATCACAATATTGTTATAGATGCGAGTGGCGTTGCACTTGATGGTGTGGGTGGCATATTGGGTAGTGCTGGCCCAACGGGTATCACTCAGCTACCAGACAGCACTTTTGTTTATGCAAATAAAGGCCGCATGCGTTTTGATACGGCAGACCTTGCTAGCTTAGAAAGTCGCGGTACGCTTTTTGATGTCATCGTACACGAGATGGCCCATGTTATTGGATTTGGAACATTGTGGACGACCGACTTTTTTATTGCGGGCAGCCAATCTAACTACGCCAGCGGTTCAGGGCGTTACACCGGAGAGTACGCTTTGGAAATTTATCGTCGCGAGTTTGTGGAAAACGCCACATTTATTCCTGTAGAACTGGGGGGAGGAGCCGGCACTGCCAACAGTCACTGGGACGAACCTTGGCCTGGTGGTTCATCAGATCTAATGACAGGGTATTTAGGGCCATATCCAATTACGTTAAGTGATACCACTGTAGCGTCGTTTGCTGATATTGGCTATTTGACTACGGTTACCCATGCAGTAAGTGAAGCCGCAACGGTATGGCTATTTCTATTTTCAATGGGGCTTATTGTAACAAGGCACCATCAAAGGTCAACAGGCGCTAGTACACGTCGTTTACAAATTTTTCAGGCGATGTCGGTCTAGCAGCGTTGAAGCGCTTGCGCAGAACAAAATACTAAATCTATGCTGGGCGAATAGTCTTGAGTGATAGCTTCTATCAATCAGTATGTGCACATATTTTTGGGATTTTTGGCTTATTCTAAAAACATGCGTTTAATGTACTTACAAGTCAAGCGTTCCATTGGTAGAATCATGATAGAAGCTATCTATCATGATTAAGGTATTGGTCTTTGGATATTCGTCAGCTCCGGTTTCTGGTCGCGTTAGATGAGACGCAGCACTTCGGTAAAGCGGCTAAGTCGTGCAATGTTACACAACCCACGCTTTCTTCACGCCTTCATAATTTAGAAGATGAGCTTGGTATTCAGTTGGTGGCTCGCAACCACAGATTCCAAGGCTTTACGCCGGAAGGTGAAAGAATTTTGGCATGGGCAAGGAATATCTTAGCGGCGTGTGACGGATTACAAGCGGAAGCTGCATCGTGCAAAGGCGCCTTAGTTGGCCGACTTCGGATCGGTGCCGTTCCTCTAGCGAGTGTCGATCCTATCGACATTATTGACACCCTCTCAAAACAGCACAGTGCACTACAGTTTTCCTTACAGACACATAGCAGTGAGTATATCGTTAACGCGCTACACCGTAACGAACTTGACCTGGGTCTTTGTTACCTTGAAGGCATGAGCGCGCAACACTTCCATATTTTGCCGTTTAAAGCTACTCCAATGGTGTTGCTGTATCACCCCAATCATTACTGCTTTGAGCAAGATACCCTAAGCTGGCAGTCTCTTTCATCACTGCCACTTGGGTTATTAACACCTTCAATGCACTTTAGGCAGTCAATCACGTTAAACATGGCTAATGTGGGCGTGAACAATGAGCCTGTTATTGAATCAGACTCGGTTCATTGTTTACTGCAAGCAGTGAAAAAGGGGATGTGTTGTACGATCCTTCCAACCAACGTCGCAAAGGCCAATGATGATTTAGGGCTCGCCTATGTTACTGTTGACGATGGTAAAACCATTTCGCCTTTAGGGCTCATCATGCGAAAAGGCGAACCCAGCTCTCCCATTGCAAAGCAATGCTTTGAGTTTTTAAAAGGATATGAGGAGATTTTCAATAAAGGAGGCATATGCAGTGAGTAAAGTGAATACGACACTCATCGGTTTAGTGCTTGCGGGTGGTCAATCGCGTAGAATGGGGCAAGATAAAGCACTTATGCGTTATCAGGGCCGTACTCTCATCGATAATGCTTCGTTACTTTTACAGTCTGCGAGTTGCGATAAAGTGTTAATTAGCCGCAACGCGCCAGGCTTTTTGAATGACAGAATTGAAGATGCAGGTCCGCTTAGCGGAGTACATGCTGTTTTAGACGCACTATCTCAATCTGATAATCACAATGGCAATCCTTGTGAACTACTTGTTCTTCCCGTTGACATGCCGCAGATGACGCCCGAGCTTTTGAGAATATTAGTTTCGCGAGGGCGAGAGGCTGAAAAGGCATGTTATGTGGAAAAACGCTTTTTGCCTTTCTACTTACCCGTTACGCAGAAGACCAAAGCCCTCTTAGCCAACTATCTAGTTGAGCAAAAAAAAAGACGAGTGGTAGGATTTTTAGAAATTCTCAATGCAGTTTCTCTTAAAGAAGGCGACCTCAAAAAAACAGCGCGTAAAGATGAAAGCGATAACAAAAAGCGTCTCGCAAATATGTCCAATGAAGATGGCGTAGAGTGGTTGAATGTGAATACTCCAGGTGAATGGCCACATGAAAAGTAACACTGAACTGCACGCATTAGTTTTAGATGCTACACCCTATACTCAAAAGTTTGCCCTTGCCGAAGAAGTCGCTTTAAGCATTAGTTATAACGGTATTAATTATGCCGTAATGCTGATAACCCCAAACGACATTGAAGATTTCATTGTGGGCTTCAGTTTAAGTAACGACATTATCGAACATCCCCGCCAGCTTTACGGTATTGAATTGACGCATCACAAAGAACACATCAATGCGGAAGTTGAAATTGCCAATCAGGCGTTCTGGAAGTTAAAGGAAAATAAACGGCAATTGGCGGGGGCGTCGGGCTGTGGGCTCTGCGGTGTTGAGGCATTAGACAACGCTTTGCCTCAATTGACGTCTATTGATGTATCGCCTTTGCCTGATGTGAGCTGGTTTAAAGGATTGCGAAGCCTTATATCTAATGCGCAAGCATTAGCTCAGCAGAGCGGTGCGGTGCATGGAGCGCTCTACATTGATGCTAAGCGCAATGTGCTGGCATGCCGAGAAGATATAGGAAGGCATAATGCTTTTGATAAATTAATTGGTGCTATCACCACCAAAAAACTCTTTCAACCTGAAGGTATTGTTGTGCTCACAAGCCGCTGCAGTTTAGAGTTGGTTCAAAAAGCGATAAGAGCTAAATTACCTTTGGTAGTGACGCTATCTGCTCCTACAGCCTTATCAGTAAAGTGGGCAAGCCGTTATGGTCTCACCCTGATCCATGTACCTAAGTATGACCCTCCGAGAGCTTACGCACCGCAAGAAAAGTAGTGCGCAGCGAGCCAGTTAGAAACAAAGGGCCTGTACTGATAAGTACCGGATAAGCAAAGAAAAGCTTACACCGCAGAGACTGCTATTCGGCCATCTGATTCAGATTTCGAAAGTTTGATCGCGATAAATTTCGATGTTGGTGTGAACGTGCCATCACCGTAACTTTCTAGTGGTACTAACGGATTGGTTTCGGGGTAATATGCTGCTGCTTGACCTTGCGGGATGTCGTAAGCCACCAACATAAACTGTTTAACTTGGCGTGTTTTGCCGTCGTTCCACATTGACGTAATGTCGACTTTATCGCCATCGTTAAAACCCAGCGTCTTAATGTCACGTTCATTGACAAACAGAACGTCCCGCGCGCCAAACACGTTTCTGTAGCGGTCATCCATACCATAAATAGTTGTGTTGTACTGATCATGAGAGCGCAGTGTTTGTAAAATGAGGTCCGGCTCTTCACCTTTCGCAACGAGGTCAGCATTTAACAGTGAATCAGGCAGGGCGTTAGCAGCAAACTCGGCTTTGCCCGATGGTGTTAACCAGCGTCTCTCACCTGCTGCATTACCTAAATGAAAACCACCTGGTTGAGCGAGTTTGGTGTTAAAGTCTTTAAAACCGTCTATGGTGTCGGCAATGAGCTCACGAATATTGTCGTAATCGCTTATTAAGAAGTCCCAGTCTACCGGCGTGTTGCCTAACGTCGCCTTCGCGATACCAGCAATAATAGCGGGTTCAGAGCGAAGTTCGGGCGAGCTTGGCGGAAGTTGGCCATAAGAAATATGGACCATAGAAAACGTATCTTCCACAGTCACGCCTTGTTGCCCGCTAGCCTGCATGTCAATTTCAGTACGTCCCAAGCAGGGTAATATAAGCGCGTCTTTACCTGTGGTTAGGTGAGAACGATTTAACTTGGTGGCGATATGAACGGTTAAGTCGCATTGTGACAGCGCAGCGTGAGTACGCGGCGTATCTGGCGTCGCCTGGGCGAAATTACCGCCTAGGCCGATGAAAACTTTGGATTCACCACTTTCCATAGCCTGGATAGCTTGAATCGTATTGTGACCTCTTTCTCGTGGAACGGCGAAGTTAAACTTGTTCTCTAGTGCGTCAAGCAATGCTTTGGGGGGGACTTCGTTAATACCCACAGTTCTATCCCCCTGCACATTGCTGTGGCCACGAACGGGAGAAAGCCCTGCACCAGGCTTGCCCACGTTTCCTCGTAGTAGTTGTACGTTCACTATTTCCTGAACCGTAGCTACTGAGTGCTTGTGTTGGGTGATCCCCATTGCCCAGCACATGATCACCCGTTCTCCACGTCTGTACATGGTTGCCGCGTGACGTATTTCGTCTTTTGATAAACCGCTCTGCGCTTCAATATGCTCCCAGTTCGTCGCTTCAACGGAACTCAAATAGTCGTCCATTCCATTGGTATGTGCGTTAATAAAGTCGTGGTCGAAGACGGGAGGAGCTTTGTTTGCTTTGGCTTCTTGTTCCCAAGTTAACAGCCATTTAGCGATGCCGCGCATAACCGCCATGTCACCACCAAGAGCAGGCCTGAAATAGGCGGTATTGGTTGGCTCAGAGCCATTGGTTAGCATCTCAACCGGATGCTGCGGGTTTTGAAATCGTTCAAGGCCACGCTCTTTTAACGGGTTGAAGCATACCACTTGCGCCCCTCTTCGTACTGCTTCACGAAGAGGTTCTAGCATACGAGGGTGGTTAGTTCCCGGATTTTGGCCGATAACAAAAATGGTGTCTGCTTTTGCAAAATCATTGAACGTAACTGTACCTTTGCCCACGCCTATCGTAGGTTTCATACCTTGCCCCGACGCTTCGTGGCACATATTTGAACAATCGGGAAAATTATTTGTGCCAAATGCGCGCACGAATAACTGATATAAATAGGCGGCTTCATTACTCGCCCGCCCGGAGGTATAAAACTCCGCCTGATGAGGGGAATGTAAACCCTTCAAGTGTTTGGCAATAAGTGCGAAGGCATCGTCCCATGATACTGGTTCGTAATGGTCTGCTTGAGCATTGTAGCGCATAGGGTGGGTGAGTCTCCCTTGTGACTCAAGCCAGTAGTCGGTGTGCTTTTTCAGTGAGCCGACCGAATACTTAGAGAAAAATGTTGGGTCTACATAGCGACCGGTAGACTCCCAGTTCACTGCTTTAGCACCATTTTCACAAAACTTCACTAAACCACTTTCTGGTGATTCACCCCACGCACAGCCTGGGCAGTCAAAGCCTTTGTCTTGGTTCGTCTTGAGCATGGCTCGTAGATTCTTAAGTGGCTTTTCGCTTTGGATCCAGCTCTGGGTTACACTCTTTAGTGCTCCCCATCCGCCAGCGGGTTTGTTGTACGTTTTGATGTTACGCTTATCACTCATGTTCTGCCCCTGTGTCTACGCGGGCATTTGCCCTTGTCTACAAAACCTAACCAAGACTTTTTGTCTAAACAGCGTAACCATTCTGGTTACGGTATTCCAATTGATTACGCTAACTAGATGATAGGGTTCATCAATTAACCGCTTATTTCCAGTCGCCTGTCTTTAGTGCATAGGGGGATATGTCTGTGATCTCATGGGAGTAGGGATACACACCCGAAATATGTGTTACCGAGAGTACCGAAAGAGAAACAAAGCGCTCTGCACCTTCAAATGCGGTTATATTCGACTCGAGGGATTCGATACTCGCCTTTGCTTCAATAAACAGAAGGTCACCTGTTTCATTATCCCAAAAACACAGACCGACGCGTGGGTCTAGTAGGATGTTGCCCAAGGTATTAAAGAATTTATTACCGCTAAAATCGGGAAAGATTAACGAGTTCCCTTCCACTTTAACAAAGCCTGCTTTGCCCCCCCTGTGAGAAACGTCTAGCCCTTCATTCGCTGCATGGCCTAAAGATTTATGTCGTGAGGCAATAAAAAACGTTTCAGCCCTTGATATTAGCGTGCGTGCGCTTGGGGTGAGCACATTCGATGTTGAAGTAAAAAATGTAGAATCACCGGCACCTACTGTATTTTTCATTGGGGCAGTCTGAACGGCACGTTGTTTTTTGACTGTGGTTCGTTTGTGAATGTATTGGGGGCAGTTACCGAAACTTTGATCTACCAATACCGTAAGGTTTTCATTAGTTGCGTGACTTATCGTACCGTTCAACCGATTTCTTCGCCTTGTAGCGTATTCAATACCGACGATTCCAATTTTGCTGCCTGAAGTCACGTCGAGATTTAACGAGTGTTGCATCATATTCCAAACTTCTACTGGTAGGCTAAAGCGTAATTGGGTAGCAGAGGGACTTTCTATGAAATCTCCTTCTCCCCAAACAGGCGTGGCTACAGGGTGGCCTTTTTCGTCTACCAAGGCGAAAACAGTGAACGGACTGGAAGTAAAGAACTGCCTGTGTTGTTCCGGCATAAAGCTACGGATAAAACCATTCGTCCGCTCACCGATTTCCCTGTCAATTTCCAGCTTTTTTTGCAGTGCAATTTCGCCTTGATGAAACGCTGGGTTCAAGGATGATAGCTTAGGTAGAGACATAACGACCTCAATTAACTATGCGGACTGGTATTGCGCGCTGGTGCGATGTCAGACGCTGGCATTGGAACAAAATTATCCAGACTCTCAACCGCATTTATCCAGGCATTGATAAGAGGAAACTTGGACAACGATATTCCTCCTTCAGGGGCATGAGCTATATACGAATACATGGCGATGTCTGCTGCGGTAACGTGTTCGCCAACCAAAAAAGCACTTACCGTGTTTCCTAGATGAGCCTCCATGTTTGCAAGTAACGTCTCGCTGGTGGCTAGTACTGTGGGCACATGAATAGTTGCTCCAAATACGTATTCTAATCGCGCGGCGGCCGGCCCTTTAGCAAGTTCACCCGCTGAGACTGATAGCCAGCGTTGAATTAGCGCTTTTTCTTTGGCGTCCTTTCCTAGCCAATAGTCACTGTCTGCGTATGCGTGGATCAAATAAACCAGAATGGCATTGGAGTCAGCCAACGTGATATCACCGTCTGTTATCACGGGGACTTGTTTAAACACGTTAAGTGAGCTGAATCGATCACTCTTGTGCTCGCCTTTTGCCATGTCAGGCTCAACGGTTGTGAAAGGGATGGCATTCAGTGCCATAAACAATGAAACCTTGTGGCAGTGGCCAGATTTAGGGTTTTGAATCAAAACAATAGGGCTTTTGGGCAATGTATTGCTTGTTGGATTTGTCATAAATTCATCCTCTCAATAGAAATGGTTAGTTGGGTGTTATTATCAACATTGTTTACAGCTCAAGCTGGGACAGAGTGGGAAAATCGTCAGGGCGTCGTTCGCCATCCCACGTGAACTTTCGGTCACTTTCTGAAATAGGATGTTCGTTGATACTGGCAATACGTTTTTCCATTAGGCCATCAAGGTTGAACTGCCAATTTTCATTACCGTAAGCTCTATACCATTGACCAGAATCGTCCTTGTACTCGTATGCAAAGCGCACTGCTATGCGGTTTGCGTTGAATGCCCATAGCTCTTTTACTAATTTATAGTTGAGCTCTTTGTTCCACTTTCTCGTCAAAAAACTCACTATTTGAGCACGTCCTTCAATAAATTCTGCTCGGTTGCGCCAACGGCAGTCAAAGGTATAAGCACCTGCAACTTTTACCGCACCTTTGGTGTTCCATGCGTCTTCAGCAAGGCGCACTTTTTGCGCTGCGGTTTCAGGTGAAAAGGGGGGAAGCGGTGGTCTCATAAATAACTCCTGTAGGCATTGGGCTGTAGTGTAAAAACATTAACCTGAACGAAAATGTGTAAAAGCTGATAGCGATACTAGAACTTTCCTTTTATTTAATAATTAGCTATTTTTGAAATTTATAATTTCATTGAGTGAACTAATATGGACAAGCTTTTGTGCATGAGAGTGTTTGCAGAGGCTGCTAAGTCGGGAAGCTTTGTAGGAGCTGCAGACGCGATGTCGATGTCAGCGCCTGCGGTTACTCGGTGTATTGCACATCTAGAGGCACAGTTAAATACTCGACTTTTTCATCGCACAACGCGGCAAGTGAAATTGAGTGAGGTTGGTGAACATTACCTTATTCATGTTTCACGTATACTGGCAGATATTGAGCAATGTGAAGCTGCTGTGTCTGGCATTGATTTAGTGCCCAAAGGTGAGCTTAATATCACGGCACCCATTTTGTTCGGCGAACGTTATGTAACGCCAATAATATCCCAATTCCTTAAGGACTATCCCGACATTAGGGTTAACGGGCATTTTCACGACGATGTGGTGAATCTAATTGATAGCAATATGGATGTAGCAATACGTATAGGTAACCCGAAAGACTCCTCGCTTTACGGTGTTACGGTAGGATACGTACGGCGTGTAACCTGTGCGGCGCCTAGCTACTTGGCGAGTAGCCCGGCCATAAAAAAGCCAGAAGATTTAAAACGGCATAGTGTGCTTTATCCGACGCGCTTTAACGAGCCAGCGGTATGGACGTATCACAAAAACGGCAGACCTATTGCCATTAAGCTCACACCTCGTTTTCAATCCAACCAAAACAGAGCGGCTATTAACGCCGCCATTGCAGGCGTTGGGGTTGTTCGGTTGATGTCCTATCAGGTTGCAGAAGCACTTAGAAGTGGTGATTTGGTAAGTTTGTTAGAAGATGTGGAAGACAAAAAGTTGCCTATACAGGTGGTAAGTGTTGAAGGGCGTAAGAACCTTACTAAGGTTAAAATGTTCATTGACTATGTCAAGGCAGGGTTGGCGAACAACGAGTACCTTAACCCTAGGGCCTGAATAATCCAGAGTATCTTGGCCTACGCGTGTGGTGCTCAGGCTGCAGCATAAGTTGTGGGTAAAATGGGTTGCGTTACACTAGACCAATCGTTATCGTCGCAGAGATTTTAAAGTTAGTATTTTAAAATTGGCATCTTAAAATTTGTATTTTGACATCTAAAACTTTAACAGGATCTGTTAAAGGCGCTACTCAAACGTTAATAATAAAAAATCATCGAGGCAACATGGTTTCCTGGCAATCACTTACATTTAATGAACTGACTAATCATCAACTCTTCGACTTGCTCAAGCTGCGTGTCGATGTTTTTGTCGTTGAGCAAAACTGTGCCTATCCGGAGCTTGACGAAAAAGACCGCCATCCAAAAACTCATCATTTAATGGGGTTTCAAGATAACAAATTGGTAGCGTGTGCACGATTACTTGGCGAAGGGGTTAGTTATCCATCGGTGAGTATCGGTCGAGTAGCTACCAGCGAAGCTTTCAGAGGTAAAGGGGCGGGCAGAGCACTTATGCGTGAAGCCATTGATCATTGTGAGGCGTTATGGCCAGGCTGTGATATTGAAATTGGCGCGCAAGAGTATTTAAAACGGTTTTATGAAGGTTTTGGGTTTGAAGCCACCTCGACTATGTACTTGGAAGACGATATTCCTCACATCGATATGAAAAGAGCAGGCACGGCAACAGCGTAGCTCAGTGCCTAGCTCGAAATATTGGTTGGCATGACCTTTTATGGCCCAGGTGTTTAACCTAATAATTATGTTTACCCGTGCCAACCGATAAGCTGTGCTTTTATGTGCACCTAGATACCATCAACCCTAACGCTTATTTGGCATCGGGTAATTGGGAGACTAATTCATCTAGTCCGCTTACCACCGTGTCAGGCGCTATTGCTAACGGGTAAAGTACCTTACCGGGGCGTGCAATGAACGCGGCTTGCCAGCCTGCCTGTTTAGCACCAGCAATATCCCAACCGTGTGCCGCCACTAACATAGCGTCTTCTGCTGCTATACCCATTTTTTCAATAGCCCACTCATACGTGCGAGTATCGGGCTTATATAAGTTAATGTCTTCTACACTTAGTCGCTCGTCGAAATAAGACAAAAGATCAGCATTTTTAAATTGAGTATATACGCCTTGATTAGACGAGTTGGTAAGGCTTACTAGTTTATAACCCTTGTTTTTAAGTGCCTGTAAGCCATCGCGCACGTCAGGATGGGGCGGTAGGCTTCGCAAAGGCGTGACAATTGCCGTTTTCGCTTGCGCTTTTGTCAATTCTATACCTTCAATTTCAGCCACCATCAGCAATGAAACAACGCCAATTTCTCCAAAGGTATGAAAGCGGCCAGTCGTTGAATCCACCAGTGAATGGTGCAGCATAGTAGAGAACCACAGTGGCAACAAATCATCTCTACCGCCCAAGGCTTCGCCTACCGAGCTGCGCATGGCGGTGAGGTCAAGCAAGGTCTCATTAACATCGAAAAAGATAACCTTTGGTGCTCGCAATTCCCGTGCAGACATTGCTGTATTCTTATCAGGCTGCGCGGCACCTCTGGTGTCTGTCTGAGCGAAGACTGGTGATGACAATAGACTAATGCCTACAGCGGTTGCGCAACATAGCCTTGAGAGTAATGAAGAAGGTGAGCGAGCCATAATTATCCTTTATAAAATTTGAACGAGTGTTCAAATTAGGCGGGATAACACATGAATGCAATAGCTAATGAGACGAAACGACTATTTTCTGGTGGTCAACCGATAGCCGTTGCCTCTCAGAGTTTCAATAAATATGGCATCACTGCTGTGAAGCTTTTGTCGCAGCCTACTGATATACACATCAACAACATTAGTTAGCGGATCGCTGTGACTTCGCCATACTCGACTTAATATGCGTTCTCGAGACAGCACTTTTTCAGCATTTTCTGCGAAGTAGTAGAGCATGTCGTATTCTAGTTTGGTGAGCGAAATCTCTTCCCCAGACAATGTCGCAATACGTGACTCGTCATCGATGTTTAACGGTCCGATGGTGAGGCCTAATTGGGTAACCGGTGTATTCGTCACTCTTCGGCTTAAGGCCGTTATGCGCGCAAGTAGTTCGTCAAAGTCAAATGGCTTGCACAAATAGTCATCCGCGCCTTGTTTTAAACCATTCACGCGCTCGCGCACTTCGTCCACCGCGGTTAGTAACAAAACCATAGGGGCATGGGGAAGCGACTTGATTGCGGGCAGCAGCTCTACGCTATCTTCATCACCAAACATGCGATCAAGTACAATAATAGCAGGGGCTTCATGGCGAATGCGCGTGACTAAGTTGTGTAATGCCGACTCTTCGATGCACTCAAAACCTTCAGCGCTTAAGCCTCGTGATAGAAAGCGTAGCAAGGGGGCTTCGTCATCAGCAATAAGAATTTTCATTGTTGTTATGATCCTAGTCGTTCGAAGTTACTTAACGGTTGTTATTGGAGCCTGTTGACCGCTGCAAAAATGTACAGCAACGGTCATCAGGCCCTAGTCGCGTGGTCTTGTAAAACTGGCAGCGTCAACGTGAACTGCGAGCCTTTACCTAATGTGGAATGCGCACTCAATGTACCGTGGTGGGCTTCTGCTATCGCTTTAGCGATAGACAAACCTAGCCCCATTCCATTGCCTTTGCGCTTTAACCTAACGAAGCGTTCAAAAACGTGCTGCAAATCACTTGACGAAATGCCTTCACCGCTATCAATGACCGATACGTTGATATTCGGGCCTTCGCTCTCAACGCGCAGCACAATGGGCGTATCGGGATAAGAATATTTGTGCGCGTTTTCGATAAGGATGGTCAGTACCTGCACAATTCTGTCTTTGTCGATGAGCACTTGGACCTCATTATTGGCAAGCCATTTAAGATCTAAGTCTCTTGGCTTTGTGAGCTTTTGCCATAACGCCATATTTTGTGTAAGCAGGTTATGTAAGTCAGATTTAACCAGATCTACAGTAAATTCGTGCATCTCGGCACGCGCTAGCAGCAGCAAATCATCAACCAACTTACTTAAGTTCACGGCTTGCTCAAGTATGGTTTCTAGCGTTTCTTTATAAATCTCGTTGCTAGCCGCAGACTGCCTAAGGGTTACCTGCGCTTCGCCACGAATAATGGTTAACGGCGTGCGCAATTCGTGACTTACATCAGCCATAAATTGTCGGCGCTTTGCGTCCAGCTGAGTGAGTTTATTGTTGGCTTCTTTTAAAGCCCGGGTTCGGCTCTCCACTTCAAACTCTAAGTGCTTACGATGGGCATCAGCCTGGTCTTCGTGTTCTTGTAGTCGCGCTATCATCGAATTTAGTGCTTTGACCAAGTCAGTAAATTCGCTATCCAAGGTTTCAGGCAATCGATAGTGGTAGTTTCCCGAGGCAATGGCATCGGTACCCGTGCGAATAACTGTAAGCGGCTGATACAGGGCATTGAATAGCCAATAACAACCCAGCAGAATGAAAGGACAGGTGATAAGGCCTAAACTGATAGTAAACCACACAATGCTGCTGTTTAGCGTTTCAATGCTAGCGTTAATGCGCGATACAACGCCTGTTTGGCGGTTTACTGCAGAGTTGATGGCCTCCCTAAACTGGTTGTCGATAGTTACTTCAAGTAATGTTTGAAGGCGCTGCTGTTGATTAAGTGGAGTACTGTCATTACTTAGCGCAATAGCTCTAAACTCTTCGACAATGCCTTGAATCAGCGCTTCAAGTTCATCGGTATCTTCAACACTTCCTAGTGTTGCCTCAAGCCCTAGTGCTTCGCGTTGAGCAAGTTCCAGAGATTTTATACGGTTCAACGAGTTTTCTATTTGTTGTTGTTTGTTTCTCACTTTCGCTTGGTTCGCATTCTTGCCAAAAATAAGCTCATCGGTTAGCTGTTTGAAAAGCCTGTAGGAAATACTTGATAACTGCTGGTGCTCTGACAGCAGGGATTGAGCGAGTTGAGCTTGCGCTAAGTTAGTGCGCGTTAAATGCGCAGATATGGCTGCACTGGCTAAAGCAATCAACAGAATAAAAGTGGAAAGTAGCCCAAAAAGGTAGAGTTTACGTTTGTACATTGGCAGCAGCGTTATGATTGTTTGTCACTATATACGCTAAATGTAATTTAATGGTGCAGTTTCACGGCAATAAAATAGTAAGTCAGAGAAGATGGGCTACCAGCGACATGTCGTCTGAATTGGTGTAGAAATAGAACGTAAAAAAGGGCGCGAGAGAGAAAAAAAGTACGTTCATAAAAGTCGTGATCACTATGAAAACGTAATCGTTTAAGCCGTGCGCTCAAGAATAGACAAGGCAATATCTGTTTGATATTGGAGCTCTTCATCTATTTTCCAGTGTTCGGGGCTCCAACCCGCTAAGAACCGATAAAAGTCAGCGCAGGCGAAGGGGTACAGGTACTTCCATTCAGCAATGATAAGCGCAATATCAGCACGCTTGAAACAAGCCGAACTATCATTGTTAGCCAATCGAGTGTGTAGCGCATCTTCGAGCGCTTGAAAGTAGTTATCGAGCAATGCATCACGATGTTTCATGTGGGTTTGGGTTGATAGGGCACTGCCCAAAAAATACGCCACGTCCTTTATGCCTGCGCCATAACCCACGTACTGAAAGTCGACAGCTGCACAGTCAGAAAAATCTTCGGTAAAACAAAAGTTAGCCACTTTAGCATCGCCGTGCACCAAAGTGTGATAGTGAGCGTTGCCTAACGTGGTAGATATATCGACAGCATGTTGCTTTAGTAATCCATCCGACATGGCGTTGAACTCATCTTCACGGGTTGCCAAGTGCCAATAAGTGCCTTCAGGCCATAATTGTAAACTTCGGCTATCAAATTCATCTCTCACATTGACAAAGCGAGCATGAAAGTTGGCAAGCCATTTTAGAACAGTGATGCATTGTGCTGCGGAAAGTGAAGAGGCCGTGCGAGAATAGCCACTGTGTGCTAAGTCTTCCATAACAAGAAGGGAGGCTTCGCCCTGATGGCTGTGCCCTAAGTATTTAGCTGTTCGGCACGACGCATCAGTTTGGACTTGAACATCGCTATAAAAACTGTTCTCTACCTTAAAAGATTGGCACTTACGGTTGTGGCTAGATTCACCAATCCAGCCTTTAGGGTGTGAGAGCCTGTGTGGCGGAGTGGCGCATTTCACGACTACTTTTAGCGCTGCTTCGTCTCCACCTTGTTGCGCGCCAAGTGGTTTTTGTTGAGCTTGGTGATACTGGCTTTCTTGGAAAGGGCTTCTCTCGTCGTGATTCTTTGAAAAAGTATTATTAGGATAGCCCAAAGTGGCACGAAAGCACGCTCCGTAGCCACTCCAAAGAGGTTGAATCATTTGTGTGTCTAATACTTGCGCGTTACATACTTGGCTCAACCAATGTATATACTGCTGGTTTACCGTATCTGACATTTTATTCTCAACTCGGACTCGATGTTAAACGTACACTAACAAACAAAAAAGCCGCTCGAAAGCGGCTTTTACGTCAATTAGCTAGTAGCGCACTAGCGACTGGAAATTATTCAGCCACTGCTGCTACTTCGGTAACGTCATCTACCGACTGAGGAAGCGTTGTTACTGCTGATGCACGTGACGTTACGTGCGACATCGCTGCAGTTTTACCCGATACTGCGAGTGCAGGTCGTGTGTCGTCAGCTTTAGCGGTAAGCGCTACATCAACAAATGCGTCGTTTACTGCTGCAGGCAATGCCATAGGGTGCGATGCACCACGCTTTCCTTTGCCACTCGCTGCTAGGCTCGAAGAAGGCGCTGCTGTTGTTTCAGCTTTTTCTTTAGCCGCTGGCGTATCTGCTTTCGCTTCTTGTACCTGTGCTTCTGGTTCTGCAACTACAGGTGCGTCAGCCAAGTTTATTTCAACTTGCTCTGGCGATGCTGTTGCTTCGTCTTTAGCTTCTGGCGCCGTATCAGCTTGCGTTGTTTTAGCTTCAACTGCCGGTTCCGTTTGTGCTGCCGGAGCCGTTTCTTCAACGTTGCTTTCTTGCACTGAAGTTTGAGCTTCTTTAGCCGGTTTAGCTTCAGTTGTCGCGTTATCGTCTGCTGACGTTACTTCATCAGTTGAGTCTACAGCTTCCGAAGGTTTATCGTTCGCTGAAGGTTCTTTACCCGCTGAAGGCTCTTTACCCGCTAAAGGCTCTGCATCAAACTGAAGTTCGTCCTGAACGGCTTCAACGTCAAGCTTTGCTTTCTCTTGCTTAGAAACAGGTTGCTCTTCAGCTGGCGCTAACTGCCCAGGCTCTTTTGCTTGTGTTTCTTCGACAACAGGTGCATCTGTCTTAGCTGTCGCTTCAACTTCTGCTTCTGGCTGCTGCGGTGACAACTCACCAGGCTGTTTAGCTTGCGTGTCTGAATCGTCAACTTGCTGCGACTCTTTCTTACGACGTTGGCCAGCCGCACGAACGTGACGTGGAGAGCGGCGTGAACGGCCACGGCCTTCACGTTTTTGACCATGCTCTTCACTGTTAGCGTCGGTATTCGCATCAGTGCCATCAACGGCATCACTAGTTATCGCTGATGAGTCACCTTCACCCTTAACAGCATCCGATACTGGCTTCGCTTCAGCAGGTTTATCCGCTGGCTTTTGCGCGGCTTTGACTGCTGGCTTTTGCTCATCCTTCTTCTGTTCAGCAGTGTTTTCAACCGGTGACTCTGCTTTCGGCGCTTTAGGCTTGGTGTCAGCTTTAGCTTTGTGCTGCATTGGCGCTTCTTTGGCTACTGGTGTGGCCTGCGCTTCGCTTTGTTCAGCAGTATTCACCGCGTTGTCATCTTTCTTCACACGAACGCTGCGGCGTTTATCACGACGTTTTCTACGTTCAGCAACTTCACGCTTCTTCTGCGCTTGGTTTTCTTGCTGCTCGCCATCTTGCTTTTCGTGCTTAGGCTTTTGTTGCTCATCGCGTGGTTGCTGTGCCTTACGAGGCTTACGACCTTTGTTATTGCGCTTATCATCTTGATCTTGACGCTGGTCTCGCTGCTGCTCGCCGCGCGGTTTGCGATTATCCTGCTGCTCACCATCGCGGTTCTGGTCTTTACCTTGAGACTGATTGCCACGACGATTGTTCTTGTTGCGCGGCTTGCGGCGACGGTCGTCATTATTGCGGCTGCGGTTGTTTCTATTTTTATTACCAGACTGCGGCTTTTTGTCCTTATTGGTTTCTTCTTCGCTTTCGCTACCGAATAAATCACTAATCCATTTGCCAAATCGGGCAAATAGTGAAGGTACATCGTCGGCTTTCTTTGCTGTTTCTTCTTTTGGCGCAACTACAGGTGCAGCCGTTGGTGCAACAAGGCCTTTCAGTGCTGGCTCTTCGCGCTTAACCGGTGCAGAAGTCGTTGTTTCCGTCTCAGCTTCTACCGCAGGCATTAACTCTACGTCGTAACTCGCTTCAGATATAACGTCATCTGGACGTCTGCGTAATACCTGGTAGTGCGGTGTATCTAGGTTTGCATTAGGAATAAGTAGCAAGTCAACACCGTGGCGCTTTTCTAGAAGCTGAATTGACTTACGCTTTTCGTTAAGTAGATAGGTCGCAACTGGAACAGGCAACTGTGCTTCAATTTGCCCTGTGTTTTCTTTAATGCTCTCTTCTTCCAAAATACGAAGAATAGACAGTGCCAAAGACTCAGTGCCACGAATGGTACCGTGACCAGAACAGCGAGGACACACGTGATGCGCTGATTCGCCTAAAGAAGGGCGTAAACGCTGGCGAGACATTTCCAAAAGGCCAAAGCGAGAAATGCGACCCAATTGCACTCGTGCTCTGTCGCTTCTCACCGCGTCTTTCATGCGGTTTTCAACTTCACGTTGGTGACGTACTGGCGTCATATCAATGAAGTCGATTACAACCAATCCACCTAGGTCACGAAGACGCAGTTGACGGGCAATCTCGTCTGCCGCTTCTAGGTTTGTGTTAAGCGCTGTCTCTTCAATATCACCACCTTTTGTTGCACGGGCAGAGTTAATATCTATAGAGGTTAGTGCTTCTGTTGGGTCGATAACAATTGAGCCGCCAGAAGGCAAACGCACTTCGCGTTGGAATGCAGACTCAATTTGGCTTTCGATTTGGTAGTGACTAAATAACGGCACTTCACCACGATAGAGCTTTACGCGATTTGCAAAGTCAGGGCGCACCAATTGAATGTGCTGTAAAGCTTGCTCATAAATACTGGTTTTATCGATAAGGATTTCGCCAATATCGCGACGTAGGTAGTCGCGGATAGCACGAACAATTACGTTACTTTCCTGGTGAATCAAGAAAGGGGCTTCACGTTCTTCAGCAACGCTAAAGATAGCTTCCCAATGGGTAAGCAAGACTTTTAAATCCCATTCTAGCTCTTCGTAAGATTTGCCAACGCCCGCAGTGCGAACAATCAAACCCATACCTTCAGGAAGGTCCAATTTGCTTAGTGACTCTTTAAGCTCTGTACGCTCGTCGCCCTCTATTCGGCGTGAAATACCGCCAGCGCGAGGGTTGTTTGGCATAAGTACTAGGTAACTGCCTGCAAGCGATAAGAATGTAGTTAATGCAGCGCCTTTTTGGCCGCGCTCTTCTTTATCAATTTGAACAATTACTTCTTGGCCTTCTTTAATCACATCTTTAATGTTAGGGCGGCCTTCGAATTTGTAACCTTTAGGGAAGTAAGTGCGGGCAATTTCTTTGAGGGGTAGGAAGCCATGGCGCTCTGCACCGTAGTCAACAAAAGCAGCTTCTAAGCTGGGTTCAACGCGGGTAATTTTACCTTTGTAGATGTTCGCTTTTTTCTGCTCGTGTCCTGGACTTTCTATATCTAAATCATACAACCGTTGCCCATCGACAAGAGCAACGCGCAACTCTTCTTGCTGAGTTGCATTAATTAACATTCTTTTCATTGTATCTAACTCTGTTTTCGTACAGCCGTTAAGACACAAAATTAAAGTGACATGTGCAAACCCTCACCGCGCAACCTCACGGCTGGACGGGGACCTTGTTGTAACGTCGCATTATCCCTGGTGGGCAAACACTCACGCGAATAAACAAGCGCCTTTATCTTAAGCGCAAACCCATACGACCGTGAATTGACACGTATAATCGTACAGATGCATTCATGTTCACACTGCTTTAAGGATGTCGGGAGCGACTAGCCCTTATTACTCATTTCATTTTTTCAAGCGGCATCATTTTTGCCACTCAATTGTCATTTAATTCTGTTAGCTAAACGGCAAACTTATTTTATGTTCGCAAGCATGGCCTCGCTTTTTACGGCAGTGTAGTCGTTGCCTCTCTCGCGGGGTCGGTATGATGTGTTATTTCATCGAACACTTATCATTGCTGATGTCACCGACGCTCAAACCATGCTTTTATCGTTTACAAGTTAAAACAACACACTCAGATGCGTGCTGATTTTCGGTCTTGTTGTTGTTTTTATAACGCTGTGTTTCACATTGTTAAAGTGCGGCAACGAAGTGCCTGTCCCACACCTTTCTTTTTACGTGAATTTAATCGTGTTAAAAACATCGATAATTATCGCACTAAAAGTCAAATTTTAGCAAGGAAAGCGAATGAATAAATCCTATAAATTGAGATGTTAAATACAGAAAACATGCGCTTTGGATAAAAAGTATGCGCAAAGGTGGGTTTTCTAAGTCCTAGGGCCTGTTGACCTTTGGTGTACGAATTTTGGTCTAAATGGAAGCCTTTTAATCGCGAAACAGTCCTGCAAGCCTAGCGGGCTAAGTTAAAGGACT